>JAOACJ010000001.1 GCA_026417895.1 Patescibacteria group bacterium
ATTTTTAATTTCTCTCGCCACTCTTTTATTTTCTGATGATTTCCTGATAACAACACTTTTGGCACTTTCAGGACTTTTATTCTACCAAATTTATCTTTAATTGTCAAGATGGCTGGCCGAGTATATTGAGGATATTCACGAAGAATTTTCAATTTTAAATTTTTAATTTTTAAATCAGTTTCTTCAACTAATGACTCGGCCTTGATCACGCCAGGAATAAGTCTTGTGACTGCATCAACGATGACCATGGCTGGTAATTCACCGCCGGTTAAAATATAAGGGCCAACCGAGATTTTTTCGTCAACCAATTTTTCCACTCGAGCATCAACACCTTCGTAATGACCACAAATTAAGATTAGACGCTTTAATTTTGAATATCTTTGTGCTATTTTTTGGTTAAATTGTTTTCCTTGCGGCGTCAATAAAATAATTTTGTAATTTGTACTTTGTAATTTAGGCCTTTTTAAAATTGAAGAAATCGCTTTATATATTGGTTCAACCTTGAGTATCATTCCTGGTCCACCCCCATAAGGCTTATCATCAACAGTTCGATGTTTATCGGAAGCGAAGTTACGTAAATTATGAATTATAATTTTAATTAACTTTTTCTTTTGGGCGCGCTTGAGAATGGAAGTATTAAAATACTGCTCAAAGACATTAGGAAAAAGAGTGAGAATATCAAATTGCATAACTCGATTTTAATTTTTTTAAAAAAATTGTCAAAAACAAAAACCGGTTGCCAAAGACAACCGATTTTTGTTTTAAATTTTAGAGTTTTAAGTCTTCGGTGGAAGTAGAGGTGCTTGCTTTTGCACGTTGTGTTGAGCCAGCCGGTTCTTCGATTTTTAAATTTACCCGGGCGTTGTTTTTTCGACCAACAATCCGGAGTAAATTTCTAATCGCCCGCGCCGTCTCGCCTCGTCGGCCAATAACCTGACCCATGTCTGCCGGATTGATTTTGAGAGTTAATAAAACTCCCATTTCATCAATGGAGCGGGTCACGGAAACATCTTCCGGGTGGCTGACTAAGGCTTTAACAACTACTTCCAAAAATTCCTGATCTTTTGCTTTTGCAGCCATATTAATCTCTACAGGATACTTTGGAAGAAAAATTCCTCAGTATCTTTACTTATCAAATCAAACCAGTCTTTCGACCTTTCTTTTCTTGTTCTCGGATTTTCCGAGTTTTCGGACTTTCCGAGATTCTTTCAGACTGGAATTAAAAGATTTAAAATAATTCATTCTATCAAAAAAAATTCTAGCAAAGACAATAGGAAATGTCAAGTGGTTGTTTTGTTTTCTGATTCTATTTCTCCGACTGATTTATTTGGTATCGTTGATTGCTCTTCTTTAGTTTTCTTCTGAAAAATTAGTTTAATTTTTGGTTTAGTAATAATTTTTTCTTTGACTAATAAGTTGTGAACTGTCACTGTTGGCTGAGCTCCTTTCTCTAACCAATACTTTATTCTTTCAGTTTTTAACCCAACTCTTTTTGTTCGTGGATGATAAAAACCAAGATCTTCCTTAAACACTCCTTGAGGATCTTTTTTATTATCAACAGCAATTAAACGATAGCTTGGTTGTTTCTTTTTACCGCGACGAGAAAGTTTTAATTTTAACATAGTTACTACGAAATTAATAGTCAGTTTACCAATATACAAATTTATTCAATGATGTCAAGTTTAATAAATCTCCTTTTGCCTACTTTAATAATTGTACATCTTTTAATTTGAATATTTTTTTGCCAATCTTTTTCTACTTGACCATTAATTTTAACCGCCCCTTGTTCAACTAATCTTCTAGCCTCAGATTTGCTTGAGACTAACTTTGTTTCAACCAATAAATCAATTAATTTCAACTTCTTAACTTTTAATTTATAAGTTGGCACTTCGCTGGGCAATTTTTTTTCACGGAAAATTCGATTAAATTCTTTTTCGGCTTTTTGAGCAGCTTCTGCTCCGTGATACATTTTCACAATTTCTTTAGCTAATTTAGCCTTAAAATCTCGAGGATTCGAACCCCTTTTTATTTCTTCAGCAATTTCGTTAATTTCTCTGAGTGGCCGTCTAGTACAAAGAGTAAAATATTTAATTATCAATTCGTCACGCATGGACATGATTTTCCCAAACTGTTCATTAGGTGGATCTAAAAGATTAATGATATTTTTTCGCGTTTTACTCATTTTTTCGCCATCTAAACCTTCTAACATTTGGAGGGTCATAATTTCTTGCGGTTTTTGACCATAAAATTTTTGAATTTCTCGACCAGCTTTTAGATTAAAAAGTTGATCCGTTCCACCAATTTCCAAATCAGCTTTAACAGCCACCGAATCATAGCCTTGCATTAAAGGATATAAAAATTCTCTTAAACTAATTTCTTCACCTCTTTGATACCGCTCACGAAAACCTCGCCGAGTTAACATTTGTCTGACGGTAAAAATTTCGGCGAGCCGAGAAATATCCTGAAAATTGAGTTTTGATAGCCATTCTGAGTTATAATGCCATTCAACTTTATCAATCTCTAAAATTTTACCTACCTGTGGCTGATAATTTTTCACATTTTTTCTTACTTCTTCAAAAGACAAAAAAGGTCTTTTTTGCAACTTGTCCGAAGGATCGCCAATTTGGGCCGTAAAATCACCTAAAATGAAAATAATCTGATGACCAAGTTCTTGAAAATCTCTGAGCTTCAAAAGAGCAACACTATTACCCAAATGAAGATATGGTGTCGTTGGATCGATGCCTAATTTAACTCTTAATTTCTCGCCGGCTAAGAGTCTCTTCTTAAGACTTTCTTGATCAATAATTTCTTCCACACCGCGAAGAAGAATTTCTTTAATTTTTTCTTTTTCTCTTAAGGTCATGTGAAAGTTGCAAATTATTGAAAGAATTTGCGCAGCTATTATAACATACAAATCATAAGTTGACAAATATTGAAAAAAAATCAATTTAGGCTAAAATAAAAAATATGGCTTATAAAATTAAATCTTTTACTGGTTATAACAGCGATGATTTAGAAAATAAAATAAATCACTGGCTAGCAAAAAATGAGAAAATAGAGATTGTTGAGATTAGTCAAGGTCAAAATTCAGAAGGCGAGATGGTTATTTTTGTTTTTTATCAAGAGAAATAATTTTTAATTCGTCATTATTTAATGACTATACTAATAACTAATAAACAATAAACCAATAACCATGATTTTAGCTTTTGACATTGGAGGAACAAAAATTGCCGTTGGTTTGGTTGAAGGAGATAAAATTTTAAATTATCAAAAAATTCTTTGGTCAAAACCGTTAACCAAAGAAAAATTTCTAAAAAAAATCATCACCATCATTCAAGATTATAAATCAAAAATTAAAAATTGCACCGCTGTTGCTCTGGGGGTGGCTGGTCAAGTAAATTTTAAAGAGGGTAGCGTTGTTTTATCGCCCAATCTTTCAAAAAAGAGAGAAAAAATTTTCCTCAAAAAAATTTTAGAGCAAAAATTCAAATGGCCGATTTTTGTTGATAATGATGCTAACTGTTTTACTTTAGGGGAAGCGGTTTTTGGTCAAGGAAAAAATGAAAAATTTGTCATAGGTCTAACAGTCGGTACCGGTATCGGCGGTGGTATAGTGATTGATAAGAAGATTTTAAGAGGCAAAGATGGCTTTACAGGTGAATTTGGTCATCAATTGATAGAAATTGGCGGTCGTCATTGTCTTTGCGGTCAAAGAGGTTGTTTGGAAGCTTATGCTTCTGGTCGAGCTATGGCTGAGTTTTATTTTCAAATAACCGGTCAACAAAAAAATACTTTTCAGATTAAAAAAGAATTTGCTCAAAAAAAATCAAACGCAGTTTTTGTTGTCAATGAAACGGCCAGATGGCTAAAAATAGGTTTAGCAAATTTAATTAATATTTTAAACCCTGATCTAATTGTTTTGGGCGGCGGTATGGTTGGTTTTCAATCTTTTACCAAAATCGCTTTAAAAAATCTCAGACCCTGGTTATTGGTGCCAAAAGTAAAAACAAAAATTTTAATCTCTCAACTAAGAGAAAAAGCAGGTCTTCTCGGCGCCGCTTTATTAACTAATCATTATGATTTACTATCCTAAAAAAATCGGCTGGCACTCGAGAAAAATTCGTCGTTTTGAGCTGAGAAAATATCAAAAAAGAAAAAAGAAAAAATTTTTAAAAACTATTTTTCTGCTTTTTTTATTTCTTACTCTTTTAGTTGGTATTTTTCTCAGTCTCTTTTTTGTTTGGGTTTCTAAAGATCTTCCCGACCCAGATAAACTTTTGGCAAGAGAAATTTCTCAAAGCACCAAAATTTATGACCGAGAAGGTAAAACTGTACTTTATGAAATTTTTACCGAAGAAAGAAGAACCTTGGTTGAACTTTCCGAAATTCCAAAAAATCTTATCTGGGCAACGATTGCCGCCGAAGACCGCTATTTTTATGAACATAAAGGTTTTAATTTAAAAAGCATTGTCCGGGCTATTTTGATCAACTTACTAAAAGGCGGCAAAATTCAGGGCGGTTCAACCATTACTCAGCAGCTCATTAAAAATGCTATTTTAAGACCAGAAAAAACTTATGCCCGAAAAATTCGTGAATTAATTCTTGCTTATCAAATTGAGCGGAAATTTTCTAAGGAACAGATTTTAAAAATGTATTTTAACGAAATTCCTTACGGCTCCAATGCCTATGGAGCAGAAGCAGCTGCTCAGATTTATTTTGGTAAACCAGTTAAAGAATTGACGCTTGATGAATGTGCTTTATTAGCCGCTCTACCAAAAGCGCCTACCTATTATTCACCTTTTGGTCAACATCAGAAAGAACTGATTGGCCGCAAAAATTATATTTTAGAACAAATGCTGAATTTGGGTTTTAGTACTGAAGAAGAGGTTAGAGAAGCACAAAAAATCGAAACCTTGAAAAAGATTAAACCAAAAAAAGAAAGAATTATTGCTCCTCATTTTGTTATGTATGTTAAAGAACAACTAACAGAGAAATACGGCCATCGATTGGTTGAACAAGGTGGTTTAAGAGTAATAACGACCTTGGATTTAAAAAAACAAAAAATTGCCGAAGAGGCAATCAAAAAAAATGAAGAAAATTTAAAAAACTATCAAGCCACCAACGCGGCTTTAGTTGCTATTGATGTTAAAAGTGGCGAAATTTTAGCCCTAGTTGGTTCAAAAGATTACTTTAATAAAGAAATCGATGGTGCCGTTAATGTGGCACTTGCCCCCCGTCAACCCGGTTCTTCCTTTAAACCAGTTATCTATGCTAAAGCCTTTGAAAAAGGTTATACGCCAGAAACAATTTTATTTGATGTGGTGACGAATTTTGGTCCGGACGGTTCAGGTAAAGATTATATTCCAAAAAATTATGATGAAAAAGAAAGGGGGCCGGTGACAATGCGCCAGGCTTTGGCCGGTTCATTAAACATTCCGGCCGTGAAAACTCTTTATTTAACAGGATTAGATGAAGTCTTGGATCTAGCCGAAAGGATGGGGTATACGACTCTAAAAGATCGTTCCCGCTTTGGTTTAGCCATTGTTTTGGGTGGGGCCGAGGTTAAACTTTTGGAACACACTGCTGCCTTTAGTATTTTTGCTCGTGAAGGATTAAAAATTCCAATCTCGTCTATTTTAAAAGTTGAAGACTCAAAAGGGAGAATTTTAGAAGAAAAACCAGAGATTACTCCAGAAAAAATTTTTGAACAACAAATTGCTCGTCAAATCAATAGTATTCTTTCTGATAATAAAGCCAGAGCCTTTATTTTTGGTGAAAGGAATTATTTAACTTTACCAGACCGACCAGCGGCGGCAAAAACCGGGACGACGCAGAATTGGCGTGATGCTTGGACTTTAGGCTATACACCTTCATTGGCTGCTGGTGTTTGGGTTGGCAATAGTCGTGGTGAAGAAATGAAAAAAGGGGCTGATGGTTCAAAACTAGCGGCGCCAATCTGGCAATATTTTATGAGCGAATCTTTAAAAAATACTGAAATTGAGAATTTTAATCCACCTCAGCCAGAAGCAGTTGATAAACCAATTTTACGTGGCGAACTGCCAGAAAGTATAACTTTAAAAATTGATCGTTTTTCTGGTAAACTGGCTACACCCTTTACTCCTGCTTCAGCGGTGATAGAAAAAAAATTTCGTGCCTATCATTCAATTTTACATTATCTTGATAAAGATAATCCACGCGGGCCTCAGCCAGAAAATCCTGAAAAAGATCCTATGTATCGACGCTGGGAGGAGGGAATTAGGAATTGGGCAAAAAGACAGGGTCTAAGCTTTGAATTGCCGCCCACCGAATACGATGATGTTCATACACCCTGGTTTCAACCAAAAGTGACCATTATTTCGCCACAAAATAATGAGACAATTAATAATTATCTCTTAACTTTAAAGATTGAGGCACAAGCGCCACGGGGAGTAAGAAGAATCGAGGTCTTACTTGATGGTAAAATCAGCGAGACTATTTATTCACCACCTTATGTTCTTTATCTGAACCTGTCTGGCTTTTCTTTAGGACAACATAAAATTATCGTTCGGGCTTATGATGATGTTGAGAATTGTGGTGAGGGGCAAATTAATATTTATCTTAGCCAAACCTTCTCGCCAAAAATTATTTGGCTCCTACCTCAAAACAACCAGACTATTTATAGCGAACAATTTCCTTTTACCCTTTCTCTTCTTTTACCGGAAGTTCGTTTGAAAGAAATAAAAATTTATCTTCAAAAAATTGGTCAAGAAAGAAATTTGATTGCTCAAGTTTCTAATTTTCCAACTCGTCGTTTAAATATTACTTGGTATGATCCTTTGCTCAATGGTCAATGTCTTCTTTTTTTAGAAGCAATTGATGAAAATAACCAAGTTATAGAAAGTGAAACTCTTAACCTTACTATTTTATGAAAAAAATCAGTTCTTTACTTTTCAATGCTCTTCGTCGGGCCGGAATTGAAAAAGAGGTTTTAGCTACTTTAGTGATTGAAGAGTTTAAGAAAATTTTAGTCAAAAAATTTGGTAAAAAAATTTTAAAGCAGGTTAAAATTTTACATTTGAAAAATCAAATTTTAAGCCTTTCGGTTTTAAGTTCAGTCATTGCCCAAGAAATTAAACTAAATGAAGAAAAATTTCTCAAAAAAATTAACCAAAAATTTGGTCAAAAATTAGTTAAAACCATCCGTTTCTTTTCTTAAAATTGAAGAATTTTTAAATTTGAAAAATATTTTTGTAAAAAATTATGATTCCTCAAGATCAAATTATCTATCTTTCGCCTTCAAAATTAAGCCTTTTTCAAGAATGTCCACTTTGTTTTTGGCTTTCTGAAGTAAAAGGTATCCATCGGCCAGAAGGACCAAAATCAACCTTGCCACGGGGTCTGGACCTTTTGATTAAAAAGTATTTCGATAAATATCGAGCTCAAAATAAATTACCGCCTGAAATTGAGGGTAAAGTGCAGGGTAAATTAATCAGTGATCAAGTCATTCTTCAACAATGGCGTTCAAATTTTAAAAACAGCCAGCCAAGATATTTTGATCAGGAACTTAAAGCAGTTCTTTTTGGTGCCCTAGACGAATGTTTAGTTGATGGTCAATATTATATTCCCGTTGATTATAAAACCTATGGTTTTGATTTGAAAGAAAACTCTCTGTTTTATTATCAAACTCAACTTGATTGTTATACTTTATTACTAGAAGCAAGTGGTTATAAACATCTTTCTTTTGGTTATCTAATTTATTATATTCCCGAAGAAGTTGAAGAAAATGGTTTGGTAAAATTTAGAGTTGAACCTAAAAAATTAAAAACCGACCCTCAACGAGCCAGAGAAATTTTTCGTCGAGCAGTTCAGCTCCTTCGTCGTCTTCAACCTGAATCTCATAGTCAATGTCAATTTTGTTCCTGGGGTAACGACTTTATTAATCTTACATAGTCTTACATACATCAAACATACATCAAAATGAAGATAATTTTGTAAAAAAATTAAGCTTATTATCTGTTTTAATGTGTTAACACAATAAGACCAGATTTTCTTTTGACTACAATGATTCTAACTAAATACTTTTTAATAACTAAATACTTTTTAAGAAAAATAAATCTATTTCTCCCTTGAAACCTTCCCTCCCTTGAAACTTTCCTTACCTTGCCTTTTACCCTCCTTATCTAATCCTTAATTAACGTGTTAACACATTGTAATGAAAATTATATTCCGATGAAATGTTAAGAATAAGAAGCGAGAAAATAGAAAATATTTCACTGTCTCACAAAATGTTCGTCAAGGAACATTTTAGAAATTTTCTTTTAAATAAAGGAAAAATTGGCGACCTAGAAACAAATTTTGATTGGCGTTTCGAAATATTTGGCCAAAAATTTAATTTCTTCTCTTAATTGATTTTCATAGTCTTTTCTGTTGGCAAAGAAAATTTTTTTATAATCATTTAGCAAAGAGGGATAATGAATTTTTAATGTTTTCTCTAATCCCTGCCAATTTTCCTTTTTAGTATTTAAAGTATCAAACCAGATTTGGTCAACCTTGTCTTTTAAAATCTCAAAAAGTTGCTTCAGGTTAGTAAAGTGCGGTAAAATTGGGCCAACAAAAACATAAGTTTTTAGGCCGACTTTTTTTATTTTTTTTAAAGCATCCATTCTTCTTTCAAGAGAAGGGGCACCAGGTTCTAAGATCATTCCTGCTCGCTGATCTAAAGTGATGATCGTAAAACCAATTTTTAATCGATGACGAAATCGTTTCATTAAATCTAAATCACGGAGAATCAAATCAGACTTAGTGAGAATTTCAGCCGACCATTCATTTTTAAGTAGTACTTCTAAACAATGCCGGGTTAATTGATATTGTCTTTCTAGAGGATTATAAGGATCTGTTATCGTAGAAAAGAAAACATCGTCTTTTAAATTTCTGTATTTTCCAAGAATTTCCCTTTCCAAAACCTCCGGGGCATTCAATTTAATCTCTAAAAATTCACCCCATTTTTCTTGTCGACCAATAGTTTTCAGAAAATGTTGATTGTAACAATAAACACAACCATGAGGGCAACCAAGATATGGATTAAGTGTGTAACCGCCAAGCTTTGAACGGTTTAAAATTGACTTTGCTTGCCGAAAACGAATTTGCATATGTCTTAATCACTTTATCATTATCATGTTACCATATTAATCAATCTTATTATTAACCATTTTATCACCTTTTATTCAACCCACCAAACCTGCTTAACGTATTAACACATTAATGTGTTAATATGTTATTGGGTAAATGATAAAAAAGATAGGTTTGTTGATTATTAAAAATAAACCTGTGATCATTAATTTTGGTTATTGGTTTAATTTTATGGACTTTTGGTTTTTTGCGACAAATTTTTGAATTTATTTTAAATTCCTAATGTGTTAATTATTTAAAAGAAATTATGCCGCCAAGGGGAATCGAACCCCTGTTAGCAGATTGAAAGCCTGCTGTCCTAGCCACTAGACGATGGCGGCTGAGAAAAAATATAAACTTTAAAAATAAACCATGATCGACAAAATAATTTTAAATATTTTTTTCTATTTGTCAAATAGGAAAACAAATTCTTAATGTGTTAACACGATAGAAGATAGAAAAAATAATCATTTTATAGTAAAATAGAGAAATCAATTATAAATTTTTATGAAGAAAAAGTCTATTACTATTTTGGGTATTGAAACAAGTTGTGACGAAACAGCGGCTAGTTTATTGAAAGCTGAAAATGGTCAATTGAAAATTATCAGCAATATTGTTGCTAGTCAAATTAAAGTTCACACTCGATATGGTGGCATCGTACCAGAAGTAGCGGCGCGAAAGCATGCAGAAAAAATTATTTTTGTTTTACGAAAGGCGCTCAAATTTAAAATTTTCAATCTAAAACCTATCGATGCCATCGGTGTAACGGTTGGTCCCGGTTTAATTACCTCTTTATTAGTTGGGGTGGAGGCCGCTCGAACCTTAGCCTTTCTCTTTAAAAAGCCATTAATTCCTCTTAATCATCTGCTTGGTCATATTTATGCTAACTTTATCGACCTAAATCCCAAATTCTACCTTCTTAATCCTCAAAAATTATTTCCGGCTGTATGTTTAGTTGTTTCTGGTGGTCATACAGAACTGATTTTAATGAGAGGTTTTGAAAAATTCCAGAAAATCGGTCAAACCTTAGACGATGCGGCCGGTGAATGTTTTGATAAGGTGGCAAAAATTTTAGGCTTAGGTTATCCAGGTGGACCAGCTATTGCCCGCGAAGCGGCTAAGCTTCAAAACAAATTCAAAATTCAAAATACAGAATTCAAGATTGAATTGCCCCGACCAATGATTAATTCTAGTGACTTTAACTTTAGTTTTTCCGGCTTAAAAACAGCTGTTCTTTATAAGATTAAAGATTTAAAGTTAAAAGTTAAAGATTTATTGTTGTTACCACTTCTTTGTACTGAAGTTCAACAAGCAATTATTGATGTTTTAACGACTAAAACAATAAGAGCGATCAAAGTATTTAAAGCTAAAAGTGTTATTCTTGGCGGCGGTGTGACAGCTAATAATGAATTGCGGAAACAAATTAAATTAAAGATTAAAAATTTAAAATTAAAAACTAACCTTTTAATCCCGGCGAAAAATTTATGCACTGACAACGCAGCAATGATGGCGGCGGCTGGCTATTTTAAATTAAAAAAAACACCTCAATCCTGGTGGTTAAAAAAATTTGATTGGCGAAAAATAAAAGTTGATCCGAATTTAGAAATTTAGGTATAAACTAATGATTATTTTATAATGATTACGAATTTTTATGATCTATCAGTATCTTTCTCAATCAGAAAAAGAGACAGAAAAAATTGCTTTTCAATTGACAAAAAAATTGAAAGGTGGTGAAGTTATTGGTTTAACTGGTCAATTAGGAGCCGGCAAAACGGTTTTTGTTAAAGGCCTAGCCAATAGCCTCGGGATTAAAAAGGCTATAACCAGTCCTTCTTTTATCTTGATGAAAGTCTATCAAATTAAAAATTGTAAATTAAAAATTAAAACTTTTATCCATATTGATGTTTATCGACTTAAATCAGTGCAAGATTTAATAGAAATTGGTGTTTTTGATTGGCTGGGGAAAAAAGAGACGGTTGCTGTTATTGAATGGGCGGATCGAGTGAAAAAAATCTTGCCTAAAAAAACAATTCAGATTAAAATTAATCTTGGTAAGAAAGAAAATGAAAGGATGATAAAAATAAAAATTCCAAATCATTATGGAACCAACTTACAAAGCAAAAAAATACGAAAATAGGGTTTATCAACTTTGGCAAAAGTCAGGTTTTTTTAATCCGGACAAACTACCGGGGATAAGAAAGAGAACTTATACAATTGTTATTCCACCACCTAACGTTACTGGTTCCTTGCACCTTGGTCATGCTTTGAATAATACTATTCAGGACATTTTAATTAGATTTTACCGAATGAACGGTTACCGTACATTATGGCTACCTGGTACTGATCATGCTGGTATTGCTACCCAAAACGTTGTAGAAAAAGAATTAAAGAAAGAGGGTCTAACCCGTCATCAATTAGGTCGAACAAAATTTGTCGCCCGTGTTTGGCAGTGGGTGAGGAAATATGGCAATTTGATTATTAATCAACTTAAAAAACTTGGCTGTTCTTGTGATTGGTCACGAAAGAGATTTACTTTAGATAGGGCCTATACTAAGGCTGTAAGAGAGGCTTTTGTCCATTATTATAAAAAGGGGTTAATCTATCGTGGACCAAGAATTGTTAATTGGTGCCCGAGGTGTACGACCGCCATCTCTGATATTGAAGTAAAATATCAAGAAGTGAAGGGCAAGTTGTGGTACATCAAATATCCCTTGAAAAATTCTAAATTTGAAACCTCAAACACCGACCCTATTCAAAATTCACAATTCAACACTCAAAATTATATTACCGTGGCGACAACTAGGCCAGAAACAATGTTGGGCGATACAGCCGTGGCTGTTAACCCAAACGATGAAAGATATCAAAAATTAATTGGAAAAACAGTCATTTTACCTTTAATCAACCGTGAAATTCCTATCATTACTCATCGTTTAGTTGACTCTCAATTTGGAACGGGGGCGGTAAAAATTACCCCAGCCCATGATGCAACTGACTGGCAAATTGGTCGAGAAAAAAAATTAGCTATAATTAACGTCATTGGTCCGGAGGGTAAAATGACGGAAGAGGCTGGTAAATATGCCGGTCTAACAATTTTAGAGGCCAGAGAAAGAATTCTTGATGAGCTGAGGAGACTAGATTTAATTGAAAAAGAAGAGGAATATTGGCATAATTTAGCTCTTTGTGATCGCTGTGGCACCCCAATCGAACCACAAATTTCAATTCAATGGTTCTTAAAAATGAAAAAAATATCTCAGCCAGCTATTAAAGCAGTGGAGCGGAAAAAGATAAAAATTATTCCTGAAAGATATAAAAAAATCTATTTGGACTGGTTAGGGCGCGTTGAAGACTGGTGTCTTTCTCGTCAATTATGGTGGGGGCACCAACTTCCAGTTTGGTATTGTCAAACTGGAAGAATTTCCAATTTCCAACCTCCAATTTCCAAACAAATGCTAAATTCCAAATTCAAGATGTCTGATTCCTTTATTGTTGCTAATAAAAAACCAAAGAGATGTCCGATTTGTCGTAAGTGTGAAATGAAACCATCAGAGGATGTTTTAGATACTTGGTTTTCATCAGCCTTATGGCCATTTGCCACGCTTGGCTGGCCAAAAAAAACCAAAGATCTGAAAAATTACTATCCGACTAATTTTCTTTCTACAGCTCAAGAAATCCTTTATTTGTGGGTGGCAAGAATGATTTTTTCTTCTTTAGAATTTACTAAAAAAATTCCCTTTAAAGATGTCTATATTCATCCGACAGTTTTGGCTATAACCGGGAAAAGAATGAGTAAATCTTTGGGTACTGGTATTGATCCTTTAGAAATTGGTGAAAAATATGGTTTTGATAGTGTGCGCTTTGGTCTAATTTATCAAATTAACCGTGATCAACAAGCTTTTAAATTTGATGAAAGGGCTATCTTGGCGGCCAGAAATTTTATTAATAAATTATGGAACATCAGTCGCTTCACACAAATTCAAATTTCAAAACTCAAATTTCAAAACTATAATCTAAAATTAAATCTTAAACTGATAACCTTAGCAGACAAATGGATTTTAAGTCGATTAAATTCGATAATTGATTCAGTGACTAAGAAAATTAAAAATTATGAATTAGGCGAAGCAGAACGAGAGCTTTATGATTTTATTTGGCATGAATTGGCTGATTGGTATTTAGAAATAGCGAAGATACAAAATACAAACGAAAGATTACAAAGAAACACTGTCTTTATTCTTCATCATTCTTTAATAATTATTCTAAAATTATTACACCCCTTTATTCCTTTTGTCACAGAGGTCGTTTATCAGCGTATCAAAATTCAAAATTCAAAATTCAAAATTCAAAATTTATTGATAGTTGAAGATTGGCCAAAGGTAGACAAAAAATTGATCAATCAAGGGGCTGAAAAGGATTTTGAAAAAATAAAAAATCTTGTCATTGAGATTCGTAACTGGCGAGCGAAAGAAAAAACCCCACCTCAAGAAATTAGAGAATACAAAATAAAAAAACCAGAAAAAATTTTAACTGAAAATCGGGCCGTTGTTGAAGCTTTAACTAAGGTAAAATTAATTTAAGAAAAACAAGATGAAAAACCTCACTGCTTACAGCGATTGTTGTATCTGATGAATCTATTTACTATACTTAATGTGTTAATACATTAATTGGATTTTTTAAGTCACAGTCAGCAAGACAATGGACTGGAAAAAAAACTACTCCGCCACTCGGAAGACCTCCTCAACACTAGTGATGCCATCTAAAGCTTTTAATAATCCATCCTGAACTAAGGTGACCATCCCTTGTTTTTTTAATACTTCACGCATCTCATATTCAGAAACGTCACCACGAAGAATTAATTTTTCGATTTCTGGTATGACAGTAAAGACCTCAAAAATACCAACCCGACCATAATAACCTAAATTTTGACAACTCTCACAACCTCGGCCATGGAAAAATTTTAATTTCTGCAAATCAATTTTTTCCTTCTCCTCTTTTGGCAAATCATTAAGAATTTTTTTAACTCGTTCTAATTTTTCTTGGTCAAGTTTAATTTCTTCCCTACAATTTTGACAAATTCTTCGCACCAATCTTTGAGCCATGGCTAGATTTAGGGCTGGTGCCAAAAGATAAGGTTTGACCCCTAAAGTTAAAAAACGAGGAATAATACCCGCCGCATCATTGGCATGGATGGTTGAAAAAACTAAATGGCCCGTCAGGGCGGCCTGAACAGCAATTTCGGCCGTCTCCTGATCACGAATTTCTCCGACCATAATGACATCAGGGTCCTGACGCATAACTGAACGAAGATTTTTAGCAAAAGTTTGACCCTTTGAATAGTCAACTTGTGTTTGAATGACACCCTTTAATTCGTATTCGATTGGTTCCTCTAAAGTGATAATTTTTATTTCTGGACTGGCTAATTTCATTAAAATAGCATAAAGAGTTGTTGATTTACCCGAACCAGTCGGTCCAGAGGTAAGAATTAAGCCATTAGGTCTTTCTATTTCTCTTTTGAAAATTTCAAAAACTCGACCACGAAAGCCAAGTTCTTCTAAAGTAATTTTAGCCGAAGAAGCCATTAAAATTCTCATCACTACTGATTCGCCAAAAGAGCTAGGTAAAGTTGAAACACGTACATCGATTTTATCGTGAGTAAGTAAAATAGAAAAACGACCGTCTTGTGGCTGGGTGGTAATATTAATTTTCAAACCAGCTAAAATCTTAAGACGAGAAATAATCAAGGGCCAAAGTCTTTTTGGTAAACTTGCCGCCTCAACCAAAATTCCATCAATTCTAAATCTCAATTTAATTTTCTCTTCCTCGGCTTCGATGTGAATATCAGAAGCACGCGACTGAAGGGCGGCGGCAATCACCATTGCTACTAAGTCAGTGAGAGGTATGTTTTGAATTTTTTCGTTTAAATCACGAAAGGTTTTAATTTCTTTTTGATAACGTTGCAAATCCTCTTCGGTAATTTCCACCGCTTTAACCCTTTTTTTCATTTTCGGCAGGGTACGATAAAGCTTGATGGCGTAATCAAAACTAATTGGCGAGATGAGATAAACCTCTATTTTTAATCCTGTCTCTTCTTTTATTTTTTCACTTAAAGAAAAAAAATCCGTTCTTTCTGGATTAAGAGTAGCTAAGCAGGCTTTTTTTTCATCGCGGTAAAAACAAATAACCTGAAGCTGTTTCGCCTCTTCTTCAGGAATCAGTCTTAAAGCTTCAGGGGCAATAGGGAATCCTTTGAGATTAAGATAAGGAAGGCCGAGAGAAAAAGCTTTCTTTTGGGTTTCATTTTCTAATTCTTTAATTTTTAACTCCTCTAATTTTTCAGAAAGTTTCTCTTGAACTTCTTCTGGGGCAATTTTCGGCTTTTGGGAATCTTGAAAATTCATACTTTGTTATTATAACAAACCTGAACAAATCTGCAAAGAAAACCGTCTCCATTTTAGATAAAGATGCGCCATTGGCAAAAATTTTACAAATCAATACCACTTCTCAGCGGTTATAAATTCTTTGTCTAATAAAATCAATTTCTTGTTTAATCCGGCCTTCTTCTTCTACTTTCTTTTTTATTTTTCGCCAGGCATGCATAGCCGTTGTATGGTCTTTCCCACCAAATTCATGACCAATTAAAGGAAAAGAAGTATCAAGTTCTTCGCGCATCAAAAACATTGCTACCTGTCGTGGCACGACCAACTCCTTTTTTCTTGAACGACTTAATAATTCATTTACTTTTAAACCATAAAATTCAGCCACGATTTGGAGTAATTCTCTTGGCGAAAGAGCGGCTCGACGTGGCGTTGCCACTAAATTCGTCACAATTTTTTTTGTTTCTTCTAAAGAAAAAGGCAGTTTATTCAACTCGTGATAGGCAATAACTTTATTGAGCGCTCCTTCTAACTGACGGACATTGCTCTGAATCTGGACGGCAATTTGTTGGAGAATTTCGCGGGGTAAAGTATAGCCCCTTTCTTTAGCTTTTTGTTCAAGAATAGCTATTCTTGTCTCTAGGTCTGGCGGCGAAATATCAACAATCATCCCACCCTCAAAACGAGAGATTAATCTTTCCTCAATAGCTGGAATAACTCTGGGCGGCCGGTCACTCGTTAAAACAATCTGACTATCTCTCTGGTGTAAGGTATTAAAGGTATGAAAAAATTCTTCTTGCACGCCATTTTTCCCAGCAAAAAATTGGACATCATCAATTAAAAAGACATCCGGTTGACGGTAATTTTTTTTGAAGAGATCAATTTTTCCTTCTCGAATAGCCTTGACAAAATCATTCATAAAACGTTCAGCGCTGACATAAAGAACTTTTTTATTTTTATTTCTTTTTAAAACTTCATGACCGATGGCTTGGAGAAGGTGGGTTTTACCTAAACCAACACCGCCATAAATGAAAAGAGGATTATATTTCTTTCCTGGATTTTGACTAACGGCTAAGCAAGCAGCGTGAGCTAATTCATTACCTTTTCCGACAATAAAATTTTCAAAAGTATAACGTGGATTGAGGCCGCGCTCATCAATTGATATTTTCGGTTCAACCTTTTCTTTTTGAATTATTTCTTCTAAACTAACAAACTTTTCCTTAGGTGCTGGCGGAGGAACTGATTCAATTTTATAAATAATTTGTTTTACTTTATTCTGAGTGATATTTTGAAGAATTTCAAAAATTTTTTTATGATATTTTTTTTCAAACCAAACCTTAGTAAACTCATTGGGTAAAGAAATAATAATTGTTTCACCATTATCTTCAATTGAAGAAATACGAGCATTTTTAAACCAAGTGACAAAATTTGCCCTACTTACCTGAAGTTCCATTTCGCCAAGAATAGTTTGCCAAAGTTTTTCTTTGCTTAATTCATGATTATTCATAGATTATTTTGATCATTTTAAATTAAATTTCTATTTTATATTATAATCAAAAAATAAAACAAAAAAATAAACTTCATAAAAAACAAAGGGATAAAATGGGGAAAAATTGTGGAAAACTTGTTTTCTTTTTATCTTTTTGTTAAAATAATTGAAACGTTTTTATTTTAAATTTTCTTTTATCAACTAATATCAACTAAAAATGGGTTTACCATCTAAAAAAAGACCAAAAAGCGAAAAAAGAAAAAGAAGGGCGGCAAAAAAAATGAAAAAGATAAACCTTTCTCCCTGTCCTCGTTGTCAAAAACCCGTCTTACCTCATCATCTTTGCTTTTTCTGTGGTACCTATCAAAATCGAGAAGTGATGCCAAAGAGAATAAAACAGCAACCAAGTCAAAAGAAAAAAGAATAATTTTTATGAACGCACGTCGTCTTGCTCGTATTCTTGCCTTCCAAACTATTTATCAATTAGATTTTTTTGGTTTTTTAGAAAAAGAAAAAGAAATTAAAAAAATGGCTGATGATATTTTTCAATATCATTGCCAGCAACTTAAACTTCCGTCTTTTGAACATCGAGATTTCGCTGAAAGGATTATTGTTGAAGTCATTAAAAATTTTAAAAAAATTAATGAAGAGCTTAAAAAATTTGCCCCTGAATGGCCAGTTGAACAGATTTCATTAGTTGATAGAAATATTTTAAGAATCGGTATAGCCGAACTTCTCTTTTTAAAAGAGACACCGGCGAAAGTTATTATTGATGAAGCCATTGAGTTGGCTAAAACTTTCGGTTCAGAAACTTCCGGTCGTTTTGTCAACGGTGTTTTAGGCGCTCTTTACGAGGAAATAAAAAATTCATCTGATAAGATATCAGGAACAAATAGTTGAGTGATCAAATCTCAACTCTTATTATTTTTTTATTTTACTAACCTCTAAAATTTTAAATAATGATGACCAAAGATTTGGAAAAATTAGAGAAACGATTGAAAATCAAGTTTAAAAACAGAGATTTGCTCCAGCAGGCTTTAATCCATCGTTCTTATTTAAACGAACATCCAGAAGTGAAAATTTCTCATAATGAAAGATTAGAATTTTTAGGCGACGCCATTATTGAATTTATTGTCACTGAATTTCTTTATAAAAATTATCAAGCCTCAGAAGGAACCTTGACCTCTTGGCGTGCCAGTTTAGTCAATATGAAAATACTGGCCCAGGTGGCAAAAAAAATAAACCTAGATAAATATTTATATTTAAGTCGAGGTGAATTTTTCTCTTCATCAGATAAGGCAAAGATGACTATTTTAGCCGATGCCTTTGAAGCATTGATTGGTGCTATTTATTTAGACCAAGGATTAAAAAAGACCAAAGAATTTATTAAAAAAACAATTATTGCTCGATTGAACTTCATTTTGAAACATAAACTGTATGAAGATGCCAAAAGCAAATTTCAAGAATTAATTCAAGCTAAACTTAAAATTACCCCCACTTATCAAGTGATTCAAGAAAAGGGGCCAGATCATGCCAAAGAATTTGTCGTTGGTCTCTTTTTAAGAGAAAAAATAATTGCTCAGGGGAGGGGGAGGAGTAAACAAGAAGCAGAAATTGAGGCTGCTCAAAAGGCCTTGAAAAAGTATAAAAAAATAATTTCAAATTTTTAATTTAATTCTCAATTATTATTTTTTCCGCCATCGGGCAGATTAAATTGAAAATTTTATTATGTATCTTGAAAAAATAGAAATTTTTGGTTTTAAGTCTTTTGGTCAGCGCGTCAAGCTAAAATTTACTAAAGGAATTGCTTGTCTTATTGGTCCAAATGGAGTTGGCAAGTCAAATTTTGTTGAAGCCATCCGTTGGGCTTTAGGCGAGCAAAGTTTAAAAACTATTAGAAGTAGAAAGAGTGAAGATATTATTTTCTCTGGCCGACAAAAAAGACTTAATTTTGCCGAAGTCTTTCTTTATTTAAAAAATGAAAATAGTCATCTCCAATCATCTTTCCAAGAATTAGTAGTAGGCAGAAAAATTTTTAGAAATGGCGAAAACGAATATTTCATCAATGGGGAAAAAGTACGATTACAAGACATCATTTTCACGGTTAGTAAAGCGAATTTTGGCTTAAAAAGTTATTCGGTCATTGGTCAGGGGATGGTTGATTCTATTCTTTATTCTTCACCTCTAGAACGGAGAGAATTTTTTGCTGAAGCAACCGGTATTAAAAAATATCAACTGAAAAGAAAAGAGGCAGTGATTAAACTTAAAAAGAGTCAAGAAAACCTTAGACAAGCTTTAGTGGCTCTTAAGGAAGTTGAACCGAGAATGCATTTTCTGACAAGACAAATTAGAAAATTAGCCAAGCGACAAAAAATAGAAAAGGATTTGTTTGAACAACAGAGAAAATATTACGGTTCTAAAAAGTTTAGATTAGAAAAAGAGGAAGCTGAGTTAAAAAAAGAAGTAGTAAAGAAAAAAGAAGAAGTTAATAAAAAACTACAAGAACTCAAGGCATTTCAAGAAAAGATAAATTTTTTTTCTTCTGATCAAAGCAGTTTAAAATTTAATCAGCTACAAAAAGAATATCAAGCCTCTTTAGAGAAAAGAAAAAAAATAATGGAAACTATTTCTGTTTTAAAGACAGAAATGATTTTTAAATCTAGTAAAAACGAAACCCTTGAAGCGCAGAGGAAATTAAAAGAAATAGAATTAACCTTAGAAGATATTTTAATTGAGCAAGAAAATTTGATGACTAGACTAGGGCAAATAAAAAAAATAGAAGAAATAAAAGAGATTCAACAAAATTTTCTTAAGATAATTGAAAAAACAAAATTGTTATTAAATATTCTTCAAGAAAAAAAATGCTCCCCTTCTCCACAACTTAAAATTGTTGAAGAGGATTTAAAATTTCTTGAAGAAAAGATAAAAAAACTGGAAATAGACCTCGCTCAAATTTTAAAGGAAGAAGAAGACAAAAGAAAAGAAGTTATTAGACAACAAAAAGAAATACAAAGAATACAAGACTCTTTTACCCAACTCAACCTCTCTTTAAAAGAAAAGGAAATAGAATTGGCAAAATTAGAGACAAAAAAAGAAGATTTAAAAGAAGAGATAAAAAGAGACTGTTTCGATCAACAAATTTTGACTGTCTTAGAGAACAAATTATTAAGTCCGGCTGAAGAAGAAGAAGCTTTCCTTAAAATTAAAAAGTTGAAACATCAATTGGAGATGATTGAAGCGATTGATCCAAACATTGCTCAAGAATATGAAGAATGCTTGCAGAGATATAATTTTTTATCATCGCAAATAAATGACCTAAACAAAGCTATTAATTCTCTTGAGAAAATTAAAAAAACATTGGATGGGAAAATCAAGCAAGAATTTTTATCCAATTTTAATAAAATTAATCATGAATTCGAAAAATATTTTAAAATTTTATTTAAAGGCGGTCTAGCCAAATTAGTTCTGCGAGAAAAAGGAAAAAAGGAAAATGAACCATTAAATAAAGATCAAAATAATTTAGCCATTCAGGAAAGTCAAGAAGAATTTTTATCGGAAAAAGATGAAGAAGAAAAAGAAGATTGGTTTATTGAAATTTTCGCTCGACCACCCGGCAAAAAAATCAAAACCTTAGAGACTCTCTCTGGAGGAGAAAGGGCATTGACCTCACTGGCCTTGATTTTTGCTATTCTTAAAATAAAAAACCCTCCTTTCGTTGTTTTAGACGAGGTTGACGCAGCTTTAGACGAAATCAATTCTTTGCGTTTTGCAGAAATTATTAAAAATTTAGCCAAAAAAATTCAATTTATTATTATTACCCACAACAATACCATCATGGAAATCGCCGATTTTGTTTATGGTCTAACAATGAAAGCTGACAATATCACTCATTTGGTTTCTTTGAAATTAGAAAAGGTCTAAAATTTTTTCTAATTCTTCTTGACGGCGAAGGCCGACGATTCTTTTTCTTTCTTGGCCGTCTTGAAAAATAATCAGAGTTGGGACACTCATCACGCCATATTCTGAAGCAATCTTTTCGCCAACCTCGATGTTGAGTTTGGCGATTTTAATTTTTTGATGATATTTTTTACTTAATTCTTCCAAAATCGGGTTTAACATTTGACAAGGTAAACACCAGTCTGCATAGAAATCAACTAAAACCGGTTTTTTACTTTCTAAAACTTCGGTTTTAAAATTTTGAGGATTGATGATAAAGGGGGTCATTTTTTATTTTTTTAAAAAATCCTTTAAAACTGCGCTATGTAATAATTTCTCTTCAGCTGCTTTGCGATAAATTTTTAATTTCTGAAAAATTTGCCATTCTAAAGAGGATTGATTGGGTGGACCACAATATCTAAAAAATTTTTGTTTTTCCTTATCTAAACCAAAATTCTGAATAAAGTCTCCTTTAATTTCCTGATCAGGCGGAATTTCTTCTAGAAAATTAAATTCTTTACTGGCCAAAATAATTGCTATATTAAAGTCTGTCGGATTAAAATTCTTTTTTCGATAAAGTTGCCCTAGCTTGCCAAAAAAATATTTTTTCATCCATTCTCTCCTTCCCTTTTTATCTTTTTGTATTCTTTTTAAATCAGCTGCTTCTTCTTGTTTCGCCTCAATCCATTCATCACTGATACCCATTTTTTTCATTTCTTCTTCTGAGAATGATGATTTTTCCTTCATAAAACTAATATTAAATTTTTAATTTATTTTAAAATTTTCTTTCTTTACCAACAATAACCTTTAAAGAACTTGGAACAACCTCTATTTCTAAAGGCGTCTTTAAAACTCGCCAACCATCAACTAAAACAGGCACTTCCTTTTTCTTTTTTGGCGATTCAACATTTATCTTTTTAAACAAGAAAAAACTATTTATTATTTTTTCCTGTGAAAATTTGAAAAAAGAAAGGAAAGAAGAAATCGGTTTTTGAAAAATAACTTCAACAAAATTATCTTTCGGATTACTAACCCCTTTGCCGTCTAAAAGAGAATCAAGATTAGAAATTTTAATTTCATCAATCTGAGAGAAGGGGAAGATGGTATAACTAGGTGTTTTTAAAATAATTTTCGCTGTCTTAATTTGAACCGAAGAGAGAAAGAAATAATGATTGATCCTAGCCGAATCTATATTTTCGACTAACCGAGCTGAAATGACTTCGCAAGCTAATTCATTTTTTGGTAGACCAAGAATTTTTGCTAATTTCGTCTCCTCGTTAATAGGAATAAAGCCTAAAACAACACCGGAATTAACCATGGCACTGGCTGCTTGACAGAATGTTTTATCATTGCCGACAACGACAATTGTTTCAACCCCCCTTTTAATTGCTTCTTTAATAATTTCTTCGATGCTTTCTAAAATCGTGAGACGAATGATTCGACCAGAAATTTCTAGATCCGTAATCCTTGTCTCAATTTTGTCAAGAATTTTTTTATATTTTTTCTTAACCAAAAAAGAGTCAAAAATGTAAAGATACATAAAAGTTAAATTCAAAAGTCAAAATTCAAACTCAGCTGACTGGCAAGACTATTATTAATTGGTGACTATTTATTCCTCAACTATCTTTTTAGTTCCCATCACACATTGGCCATTAAAAACAACACCCTCTTCTACAGAAAGAGATTGACATTCAATGTTGCCCAAAACTTTGGCTGAATTAATTAGTTTAACTGTTTCGGTCGCCTTAACGTTACCTTTAATTTCACCGGCAATGATAACATTTTGCGCCACAACGTCAGCCTCAATGAAAGCTCCTTCTTCCACTTTTAAATCGTTTTTGGTCGTAATTGAACCCTTGACCTGACCCCTAACGATAACATTTCCTTCACCAACAAAGTTTCCTTCCACTCTGACACCTTGACCAATAATTGTTTCCCCATCGGTTATTGGTTTTGGTTTATTTTCTTTAAACATAAAGAGACGGTTTATTGATTAATTATAAATCATAGACAATTTTTGAGCAAGAGTCAAATTGATAAAACAATTGACAGAACAGTCTAAAATAGATAAACTAAAAATATGAAGCAAGATACCAAAAAAGAAGAGCCAGTTGTTGATTATCCTTATTTAAAGAAAGATTTATTTAATGTTTTGATTGTTAGTGGAACAATTCTATTGTTGATGTTTTGTCTTTTTTTCTTAGATCAACAGACTGGTTTTATTTCAAAAATTAGTTCTCGTTTGATAGAAACTTTAATTAAATAATGTTTTTCTAAAAGCCTCTGTAGCTCAAAAGGAAAGAGCCCCGCACTCCTAAGGCGGAGATACAGGTTCGATTCCTGTCAGAGGCATAATAAAATTTAATAATATGGAAGAAAAATATTTTCATCCAGAATATTTAAATTCACGAAAAAAAATTGTCCAAGAATTAAAAGAAATGTCAGAAAAAGAGTTGCCGCTACCAGAAGAAAATTGGGGATTAATTTAGGTTCTCTCTGGTCCGGAAATTACCTTCGAGGACGAAGCAGCCGAAGGTCGATTTAACCAAACCAAACAGAGATTTTTAACTGGTCTAGAGGTCGCTAAAAGAGTAACAGCTATTCGATTGAAAAAAAAGATTGAAGAGGTTACCTTAATCGATATTAGGGAAAATGCCCCGTCCATCTATTTCAACGGTAGGAAAGAACATAATGAATATTTAAAAACAATTTGTCAGAGAGGAGCGATAGAAAAAAATTTAATTTTCCAGCTGAGAAAATAATTGTTACGACAAATGAAAATATTCAGAACACCAAAGACCAATTTGAAGATTTTCCAATAAATTTAGTTAGTCAAAAAGATAAAATTGTGATTATATCCGATCTATATCATTTACCACGAGTAAAAAGACCTTGTCTTCGTTTTTTTCTAAACTACCATTTAAAAAAAATGTCCTTTATCCAAGTCAGCCTCAAAGTCTACCGATCAAGGCTACTTTGCGCGAAATAAGAAAAATTTATCCTCTTTAGCAAAGAGGTGAATTGCCCGAAGATTGAGATAGTAAGCAACTAAAAGGGCTCATAGGTAAATGGTATACCGCACCCTTCGCATGGGTGAGTTCCGAGTTCGATTCTCGGTGAGTCCATAATTGATTTTTATAGCTTAATTATGAAAATAAATTTAGAAAAGATCAAAAAAGCCTTAAATAAGGAGAACTTTTTTTCTTTATTGAAAAAACTTATCAAAAAATTTCCTCAGGCCGAAATATATTTAGTTGGCGGGGCGGTTAGAGATCTAATTTTGGAAAGAAAAACAAGAGATTTTGATTTTGTTGTCCGAAAAGTTCCGGCAGAAGATTTAGAAAATTTTCTCGCCTCTTTTGGCAAGGTGAATTCGGTCGGCAAGGCTTTTAGCGTTTTTAAGTTTGTTCCTAAAAATGGTGACCCTCACAATCCCATTGATTTTGCTTTGCCGCGCAAAGAACATGCCTTTGGTACCGGTGGTTACAAGGATGTTGTTGTTAAATCTGACCCAAAAATGCCGATTAAAGAAGATCTTTCTCGACGTGATTTCACGATTAATGCTATCGCCCTCAAATTTTCAAAATTAGAACCTCTCAAATTTAAAATTATTGACCCTTTCCAAGGAAGACTTGATTTAAAGAAAAAAATTGTTCGGACCGTTGGTCAAGCAGAAACGAGGTTTAAAGAAGACTATTCACGAATGTTAAGAGCCATTAGATTTTCAGTAGAATTAAATTTTCAAATTGAAGAGAGAACGAGCCAGATTCTTAAAAAGGAAATCAAGCATCTTAATGATTTAGAAATTATTCCTAAAATGGTTGAAAGAGGCTATTCTTCTGAACAAGAAGTAGAAGAAAAAAGAATTGTTCCATATGAAGTGATAGCTAAAGAATTTTTAAAATCCCTCCGAGCACAAGCGGTAGAAACTTTTGATCTCTATGATGAATTCAATGTCTGGCAGGAAATTATTCCAGAAATGTTAAAGATGAAAAACTGCCCCCAGCCAAAAGAATTTCACTCAGAAGGAGATGTTTGGACTCATACCCGTTTGGCCTTGACTAAACTTTATACTCAAGAATTTAAAAAAGAATTTGGTCAAGAACCACTTTCTTTAGAATTAATTCTAGCCGTCCTCTTTCATGATTTGGGCAAACCATATACAATACAAACCCCAGAAAAAGATGGTGTTAGCAGAATTCGTTTCCATGAACATGATTCGGTGGGAGCTAATTTGACCAAAAAAATTTGTCAACGCCTCCGTCTTTCCAGTCCGGAAGATGTTGGAGTAGAAACAGATAAAATTGTCTGGTTAGTTCAAAATCACATGATTCTAGTAGCCGGTGATATTTCAAAAATGCGACCAGGGACAATTGAAAAATATTTTTTTCATCCTCGATATTCTGGAAATGATTTATTAAAACTTTCTTTTGTTGATATTGCCGCAACAATTTTAGAAACAGGCAAGCCAAATTTTACTAATTTTTATCAGATGAAAAAAAGAATCAAAGAAATAAAAAATCTTTCTCAGACTAAAAAAGAATTACCACCACCTCTTTTAGATGGTCATGAAATTATGGAAAAATTTGGCTTCCCTCCCGGTCCAGCCATTGGTCGATTTTTAGAAAAATTAAGAGAAAAACAGTTGGCTAAGAAAATAAAAACCAAAGAAGAAGCCCTGGCTTATTTAGCCAAAATAATTAAAAATGAAAAATCTTGACAAAGAAGAAAATTTTAATAAAATAAAAATAATTTTTGAAAATAAAGATTTTTTAGTTCTCAATAAACCGGCCGGTTTATTAGTTCAACCGGTCAAAGAAATGGGCGAGAAGACTTTAATTGATTGGCTTTTAAAATTTCGACCGGAAATAAAAGAGATTGGTGGAGATAAACTCCGGCCCGGCCTTGTCCATCGACTTGACCAAGAAGTTTCCGGATTAATGGTCATAGCCAAAACTCAAGAATTTTTTGAATGGATTAAAAATCAGTTTAAAGACCATCAAGTTAAAAAAGAATATCTTGCTTTAGTTCATGGTCAACCGGCAAAGAGAAAAAACTTTATTATTCTTCCTCTGACTAAAATTAAGGGAGCAACTACCCTCGCCCGTCGAATTAATTTAGAAAGAATTAAAGAAGCCTGGACAGAATATGAAGTCTTGAAAACATTTCAAAAATTTTCTCTTTTAAAAATTAAAACAAAAACTGGCCGAACACATCAAATTCGCGTTCATTTAAAAAGTATTGGTCACCCGATCGTTGGAGATCGAAAATATAAAATCAAAAGACAAAAAATTATTCATTTAGATCAAAGAATTTTTCTTCATGCTTTTAAATTGGGGTTTTTTGATTTTTCAAAAAGGTGGCAAGAATTTCAAATCGATTTACCTGAAGAATTAAAAAATTTTTTAGAAAAAATAGAATAGAAATTGTGGGAACTTATATTAAATCATTAAAAAAATTTGAGAAACCTAGTAAAAAAAGGGGGTTAACCATCACAGTCGCTGGTCTTTCCGGCGCTGGTAAAAGTACTGTGGCTGAAATCATTGCTTCAAGTTTTAGATTAAAAATTTTCAATGCCGGAGACATCGAGAGAAAATTTGCCAAAAAAAAGAAGATTTCTCTGCTTCAAGCGACAATTATTCGACCAAAAAGACTAGATTATGAAATGGACAAAACTCTAATCAGGTTAGCCATTAAGGGTAATTATGTTCTTGTTGGTCGTCTTTCGGGTTGGGTAGCTGGCGATTGGGCTGATTGTCGAATCTATGTTCAATGCCAGAAAAAAATAAGAGCGAAGAGAATGGCCAAAAGAGATCATTTAACTTTTAGAGAGGCATTAAGAAAAATTACACAAAGAGACAGAGGGGACCAGAAAAGATATTGGCAGCTTTATAAAATTAATCTCAAAGAAAAGAAAATTTATCATCTTTTTATTAACAATACCCAACCAACATTAAGAGAATTAAAAAAACAAGTTTTAAAAAAATTAAAAAATTTTTTAGAAGAAAAATATGAAAATAAAAACCGAAGAAATAAAACCAGGTTTTTTAGTAAAAGTGCATCAAAAAATTAAGGAATTAGATGCCAAGGGACAACCGAAAGAAAGAATTCAGGTCTTTGAAGGAATGGTTATTGCCCGACGAGGTGGTAATACTGCTGGGGCTACTTTTACAGTTCGAAAAATTGGCGCTGATGGGATTGGTATTGAAAAAATTTATCCCATTCATTTGCCCACAATTGTCAAGATAGAGGTTTTAAAGCAACACAAAGTCAAAAGAGCAAAATTATATTATTTAAGAAATTACAAAAAGAAGCTGAAAGAAATCAAAGAAACGAAAGGTCCTCATAATCAATAATATTTTTACATCGAGAAAGAGGATATTTATAGTTTAAAATTTAACCGCCAGTGCCCAGGTGGCGAAATTGGTACACGCACAAGGCTGAGGACCTTGGTCCGGTTTTCGGACATGCGGGTTCGAGTCCCGCCCTGGGCATGTTTCTTTCGCTTAAAATTAAAAATTAGAAATTTATCTGGGCCGGTAGCTCAGTTGGTTTAGAGCGCTACGATGGCATCGTAGAGGTCGTGGGTTCAAATCCCATCCGGTCCATTTTACTCTCTACTTTTCGTTGAGAGTTTTTTGTTTTTATGCGATAATAAATGTAATAATTTTGCAAATTTTATTGGATTAATTTATAAAGATTAATATGGATTTTTCCTTCTTTGTTAGACAATTTATCGGTTTAAATTTTCTAGCAAAGAATGGCCCCCTTTTAAACTCTTGTTAAAATAGTTAATTTTTATAAAATTTGATTAACAAGCCCTCGTGGCGGAACTGGCATACGCGTGTGGCTTAGGACCACATCCCGTAAGGGTTGCAGGTTCAAATCCTGCCGAGGGCAAAGAAAATCTTCTATTTTAAAAATGATCTCAAAATATAAAATTATTCTTCTTACGGTTATAACTATTTTTGGTTTGCTTTTAAATTACGAAGAAAAAATTGATTCTCGTCAAATAATTTTTCCTTCCGTTAGTAATCTTAGACTGGCTTTTATTGCTCTTGATAGAAACAGTCAGTTGCTTTTTCAGTCAAATTCTTGGGGCTATCCCTTTCCCTACTGGTCAAAAAATGAATTTAATTTAAAATTTTTGTTTTTTGATTTAATTTTTTATTTCAGTATCTGGTTAATAATTCTTTTTGTTATTTGGCTGATTGGTGCCTTCAGAAGATTACAAGAACGGCGGATTAAGCCACCTAAATTTAAGTTTTGAGTTATCCACACCCTTACTTGACTTTTTTGATTTTTCATTTTATAATCTTTCTCGAAGAAAGAAATAAAATGCTTAGGCGATCAAAAAACCAAATTTTCGAAAAACCAAGCGGTTGATTTTGGTTGTTTTTAGCGACAAAAACCGCTTGGATAAGCGGTTTTTTTTGATTCTAAAAAATTGTTCTTTGACAATTTAAATAATTTAAATAATTAAAATAAGGTCTTGTATGGGTCCTGATTGAAGCTACGGCACATGGTGGATGCCTTGGCACTGAGAGGCGATGAAGGACGTAGCAGCCTGCGATAAGCTCCGGGGAGGTGGCAAGCAACCTGTGATCCGGAGATTTCCGAATGGGGAAACCCAACGCGATCTCAAATCGCGTTATCCCTCTATCAAATTGATAGAGAGGAGGCGAACCTGGGGAAGTGAAACATCTCAGTACCCAGAGGAAAAGAAAAGAAATTGCCTCACAAATTTTAACCTTAAACTATAAACTTTAAATTTTTATTTATTGTTTATAGTTTATCGTTTAAAGTTGTGGGGTAAACATTCCCTAAGTAGTGGCGAGCGAAAGGGGAAGAGCCTAAATCATATCAAAACTTTCTCTCTAAAAGAGAAAACTGTCTGAGCAGTGATGTTTTGATATGAGGTTGTGAGAAATCATCGTCTTAGAACTCAGATTCTAAGAGGTAGCAAAATTCTTTTAGAAGAACAGTTTGGAATAACTGGCCAAAGAAGGTGAAAGCCCTGTATTCGAAAAAAGAATTTTGTGCCAGATGATTTTCTCGAGTAGGTCGATGAAAAGGTAACGTCGACTGAATCAAGGAGAACTATCTCCTAAGGCTAAATACTCCTCAGTGACCGATAGTGAACTAGTACCGTGAGGGAAAGGTGAAAAGTAGGCCGGTGAGGCCGTTGAAAAGTACCTGAAACCATGTGCTAACAAAGAGTCAGCGCCCCGCCTTGGCGGGGTTATGGCGTTCCTATTGAAGAATGAGCCAGCGAGTTCAAGTACAGAGCTTAGTCTAAGGGGATTGACCCCCCGGAGGCGTAGCGAAAGCGAGTGTTAAAAGCGCGATTTGCTCTGTACTTGAGACCCGAAGCCGGGTGAGCTACCCATGGCCAGGGTGAACTCCGGTGAAAATCGGAGGGAGGCCCGAACCCGTTAGTCGTGTAAAGCTATGGGAAGAGCTGTGGGTAGGGGTGAAATGCCTATCGAACTCGGGGATAGCTGGTACTCCCCGAAATAGCTGTAGGGCTAGCCTCGACGTGGGACTCGGTGGTAGAGCACTGAATAGATTAAGGTGGAGTAATCCTACTTAATCTAATCAAACTCCGAATACCGATCATCCTCTACGTCGGGAGTCAGTCCATGGGGGCTAAGCTCCATGTGACAAAAGGGGAACAGCCCAGATCTTTATCTAAGGTCCCTAAATTTAGGCTAAGTGTAAAAAGTGGTAAAATGACTTAGACAACCAGGAGGTAGGCTTAGAAGCAGCCATCCTTTTAAGAAAGCGTAATAGCTCACTGGTCAAGTCATTTTGCGCTGAAAATTTACCGGGGCTTAAGCCTAATACCGAAGATAAGAAACTTTGTTTTTATACAAAGTTGGTAGGGGAGCATCCTGACTGCGGTGAAGTCAAACCGCAAGGTTTGGTGGAGTAGTCAGGAGAGAGAATGCTGGCATAAGTAGCAAGACTAGGGATGAAAAATCCCTTCGCCGAAAGTCCAAGGTTTCTTCCGCAACGATAATCGTCGGGAGGTTAGGCGGTCCTAAGGCGAACCCGAAAGGGCTAGCTGATGGATAGCCGGTTAATATTCCGGCCCCTAAGCACTTTTCCAATGGAGTGACGCTTCCTCCTATTCCGAGCGGAATCTGGCTATTTCCGTCTAAGTAAGGAATGGGTTAGTCAGGTAAATCCGATTGACAAAAGTTCCTTACGAATGAAACCTCGTTAAGAGGAATTCGGAAGTCGAGGGAGTCAAGAAAAACTTCTAGGAGTTAAAAAGTGCTTAGACCGTACCGCAAACCAACACAGGTGGACGGGCAGAGAATGCTCAGGCGAATGAGAGAACCCTCGTTAAGGAACTCGGCAAAAAAGCGGCCGTAAGTTCGCAATAAGGCCTTCCGCCTTAGAGGCGGACGCAGCGAAAGTTTCTCACGCGACTGTTTACCAAAAACACAGGTCTCCGCACAAAGCGAAAGCTGAAGTATGGGGGCTGATGCCTGGCCAGTGTCAGAAGGTTAAGGGGAGAGGTGAACCTCACTTTTGTGAGGGGAGCTTTGAACCTAAGCCCTGATGAACGCCGGCGGTAACTATAACCGTCCTATGGTAGCGTAATCCCTTGCCGGGTGAGTTCCGGCCTGCACGAATGGCATAA
>JAOACJ010000002.1 GCA_026417895.1 Patescibacteria group bacterium
TTTTTATTAAGATCACAATTAAGATTAACTTTATGACAGCCAGCAGGTAGTTTTATTTCTTCTTTTTGCTCTTTCTTCTTTTCTTTCTTTTCGGCGGATAAAACATGAAAGGTTAAGGTCTTTGAGAAATCAGTAATCAGACCATCCCCATTGGTGGCTTTGACTTTGGTCAAGTGTTCGCCAATTTCTAAAGGAGTAGTATCTAAATGATAAAAATAAGCACCAACTAAATCAGCTTTTGTTTTTTTAATTAGAGGTTCTCTCGATGAGTAAACATAAATAGTAATCTCACTTTGCGGCGCGCTTTGACCCAAAATACCAAGTAATTCACCTTGCCTAACTTTATCAGTTGTAAGATCAATGGTGGGAGGAAGAAAGATATTAGAAACTGTCGTTGTCATCCCACCCTGAATACTGACCGTAAAACTAAAAGTTTGCGACCGTCTGCCTTTATGATCTTCAGCCCACAGAGAAAAAGTCCAAACACCGGCTGTAATGTTAGTAATTTCGCCTTTGAAATTGGCTAAGTTATCAGCTTTTGTCACCACCGCTACTTGTCCGTCTTTTAAAATAGTGACATCAACACCAGGATAAGCTAAACCTTGAATGATAACCTTTGTTTCGGTAGGTGGTGGAATAGATGGCATCCCCCCACCGCCACCTCCACCGGTGAGACACTTAGAAGTATTAAAAGTACAATTTTGATAACAGCTGAGAGTTCCGCCTTGATAGCCCAAACTTTGACAAGTGGCATTACCTAAATCAACACCATCGCATTGCTCACCACTTTCCTTAACATTGTTACCACAAACCGTGACCACTACCGAAACCGAAGTCGATAGATTACTGGCAAAAACTTTTTGAGAAAATAAAAAAGGACTAAAAAATAGTCCAAAAAAAATAGATAAAACAAGAACGATTAATAATCTTCGAAATAAAAGGGGCATAACATAATTAAATTGAAACTTGCCTCGTGAAACTCATTGAAATTTATTGAAATTTATTGTTTTAGATTTATAAGTAGATTGAATGAAATTATTTAGCTTGATTGATAATCTTTCTGCGATTTCTCTAAATTTTTTATAATTACCACTTTCAATTTTCTTGCGTTCTTTTAAAAGTTCTAACCAATGTTCAGTTGCTTCAGTAAGTGAAGCTCGGGCATTATAGAAAAATTTTATTTTCTCTAGAAAATGAAATCTGCCATACCCCTCAGCAATATTCGCTCCGGTAGAATCAGCAGATTCAATAAATTGATTTCCTATTATTTTCTTATCTTGCCATGATAGATCTTGATAAATTTCCCAGGCAATTTTTGAAAGTTCTCGTGCCAATTGATAAACATCTAAATCCTTTAATAAAATATATTTCTTTTTAATTTCCATATAATTCCATTGTTTTCCTTAAGTTTCTATCAATTTCTATTTCTATCTATTTCTATCTATTTCTATCAATTTCTATCAGTTTCTATCAGTTTCTATCAATCTCTATTTATTTTTTTCTTTTTAAAAATTAAATAACCAGCAAAAATTAAAATAATAAGAATAATAGAACCGCCAAGAATTCTAAATTTTATAGGCAGATCAGCCAGACTGATTTTTCCTTTAGAAATTGTGCCATAAGGTAAAAGACTGAAATGAAGACGAGCCTCTTGAACAATTTCTTCATTTTTATAAATTTTATATTCTGCCCAATAACCACCGGCTTTTAATTTAGTTGGTAATTTAGCTAAAATCCATTTTGTCTGAAAAGGGGGCACTTTTTCTAACTTTGTTGTTTCGATAACTTCTAATAATTGAGTTTGTTCTTCATTATAAATTTCGAATCTAACTTTAGTCGGTCCAAATTTAACATTTCCTACATTTTCGATATTGAGCCAAAATTTTATTTTCCCTGGTAAATAACCAAACCAGAATTGGCGTCCCTCTTCTGAATCTTCTATTTTTACCCCTCTAACTTTAAAACCAAAAATTTCTTTTGAGACAGTTAAATCAATTTCAATTCTGCCACCTAAAGCAATGGCTACTGTGCCTGGAGTCGGTGGATTAAGGGGTGTGGTTTTAACCCTCATAACCCCACGGTATCTTTTGTATTCAGCATCTTTTGGCACATCAACGCTGACTACCAGTGGAACCTGGGTTTCTCCTTTAGGAAGAATAAATTTATTTCCTTTGTCGATTGAAAGCCATTTTTCAATTTCTCGTGCCTCAATAGTAATTTCCGCCTGCCAGTCTTCAATTGGATTATCTCTCACTAAGACAATTTTTTGCTCAAAATGCGAACCGCGACCTAAGTTTTCATTCATAACATAAGGTGGAGAAATGCCAAAACCAGCCAGACATTTGTTAGCCAGAATAAAAAATAGAATTAAATTCAAAACCAAAAAAACAAAAACTTTCTTGGTTTTCATAAAAAACCTAAATCCTAAATTCTAATCCGCCATTTACCAGTTATCTTCGCTTACAACCCCAGATAAAGTATCTGTCCCAGTGTAAGTTCCGGCTGGTTGACCAGAAGGAATAGAGATGCGGAAATAAGTGGGTTTGGTCTGTGGCGACGCCGGATTAGTTGTTTTTGGACAATTTAATTCTCTTTCGATGGGGGCACTGCTAAGAATATATGTCATACTGTCCCAACTTTGATCAGTAAAATCATATTTTTGTTGAGACACAAGAATGTCAGGTTTGCCTGAAGCAGTCATATTAGTGCCGGAATATTCAGCATCTAAACCAGTATTACCTTTGGCGACAATAGTGGCTGTCGCACTCGAAACAGATTTTTGGCCAGGCGCTAAATTGCCATAACCAATACTTGATTCCTGGTAAGCATAAGCCATAAATAAGCCTAATTCATTACCATCGTCATCATCAATCCAGCCGGAATCAGCATTATCATCATCAATGGCTTTAACTTCTGCCTTCCAGTTGTAGGCATTTTTTGGTGGCGTTGGCGTACCAACCGTTGGATCAGCGACATACCATAAAGGAAAAGTACAAGTCCAGTTTACTTCCGTATCATTTTCACCCGCACAAGTTCCTGCATCTTGAGAGCAAATTAAATTCCAAGCACCATAAGCGCCAGGGTAGCAATTGTTGGCATTATAATCTCCGGAAACTCGACAAGCGCTCGCGGCCAATTCTGTCATTCGCACGTTAGCGGTTGCAGAAGCAATCTCATTACCACCACCCTTTTTAAGACAACTATTATTATCAGTGACAGTAAATTTAATTTTAAAACCAGTTGTCTGAGCCTCTGGTTGGGTCAAGGTCAAATCTCCGCTCTCATCCGTATCTAAAAGTTGAATGGTTGTGTTGGTAATACTTGGCGCAACATTGTTGACTTCAAAATCCTGTGTTGAACCTTGATAAGCACCACTGGCAGCAAAATGGTGATTATCAATGACATAAGGATAATAGTTGTAAGAGCCATCTGGTCGCGGGACATTAAAGTTGCAAGAAGGATTTGAAGATTGGCCAGTAACCGAACACCAAGTACCACCAGCGCCACAACCAGTACCAGTGAAGTCATTCTGTTTACAAACATAAAGAGAAACCGTATCATTATGACCATCGGTATCAGCATCAGAGGCAATAGCTGTAACACTACAAGAGGCGGCTGGATTAGCATAGTTGCAATCAGCGACACCAGTAAAACTGGGTCGGTGATTGACTTTAAAAGGTGAACCGGAATGACCTGAACCTTGATGAGAGGAAGAACAAGCAGGATTAGTAGCTGTCTTGTCACAAACAAAAGCCCACCAATTGTTTGATTCTGGATCAGCGTCCTGAGTTTGGTAGGAACAAGTAGCCTGACTTTCAGAATTGGTAGCAGAAGAAATACACCAAGCACCACCACCACAAGTAGGCGGAGCATTATTGCCGGGAGTGATTGAGTTTGTCTTGCAAATAGCTAAATAATACTGGTCGTTGTTTGGATCAGTGCCAGTGGCTTTGAAAGTAACATTTAAACCAGCATTGGTTGGTGAATCAGTATAAGAGGCAGGATCTTCATAAGGATAAACGGTCCAATCTGGTGCCGCATTAGCAACGGTCACTGAAGTGCCTAAATTAGTTTGGGCCCTTACTCTCAGGAAAATTAGGCCGTTGAGAAGCAAGGTAGTAATGATGATTAAAATTAGAAGCCAAGGTAAAGATTTTTTCATTATTTTTGCCATAACTTTCCACTAAATTAAACTAAAATTTCGACCTTTCTTTGTTTATTATAATCTATAATTTTAGAAAGACAAGAGAATAATAAGTTATCAAATCTGTGGATAAAATCAAGAAAAAGTAACGCATCCTAAATTCCCGATCTTTTTTATGGACAAACACTCTCACTGACTACTTCAAAATAAGCTGTGCCATGATAATTGCCGGCTGGTTTACCGATTGGTACTTTTAATTTCCAATAGATATATTCAGACTGATTGGAGGGATGAGTCGTTGGTTTTTGAATAGACATTTCGTAACAGGTTGGTGTAGTTGTTAGCTGGGTACCCTGTGTTTCATAGTCAAAATTGTTAATGGAGGAATATTTTTGCTCATTAACTGGAATTATATTTGATCCCCAAACTAAATTTGCCCCGGAAAGTTCTAAATCAATGGCTGTATTGCCAATGGCTGTTACTTTGACGGCCACTTGATTACTAATTTGATCTGGATAAACAGTCCCATAATTAATATTGGAGATGTCGGTTTCTATTGCCGCTAAAGTATTGACATCAGGAGATCCAGTTGGACTAAAATTTTCTCCGCTCTGATTTTGTGAATCAGTCGCTTTCAGCCACGCTCGCCAATATTCGTTTCGCCAAGGAGATCCATTATCGGTTGGGTCGGCGTGAAACCAAATTGAAATTGTACAAGTAACATCACAAGAACTTCCAGAACAATTACTCAAAGAACAAGAAGAAACGGCATAACAATTATTATCATTAGGCGTACAATTTTGGGCCCCAGAAACCCCTGATCGATAAATTTTTGCCTGAACATTAATAATATCTGAATAACCATTAGGGTCAGAAACAGTGGCGGTGGCTGAAACTGATGTTGTTGTCCCAGCGGTTAGGATAATATCATTTTGTCCATTCAACTGAACATTAGAAACACTCGGCGGTTGGTTAGTAAAAACAGTAACCGTTGGATATTTTGTATAAGTAAAATTACTCGTTGAACCGGCATTAGTTAAGCGAAAACAATATTGGGCATTCTGAGCATTGGTTGTGGGACGAAGACTAAATTCAATTTCGGTAAAATTTTCAGACGTCACAGTGATAGCTGAGGTTTGGTTACTGGTATCTTTGACTTGACCAGCAACAAAAAAAGCATTCTCATCAGTTAAACCATTGGTAATGTTAGTTGTGGCTGAACCATCAGTTAAATAAGTTGAGTCAGCCATTTCCCAATGTTCGGTGGTGGCAACGACTGGGACAGCCAGATAAGAGCCAGAGGGACAATCTGAAGTCTGGGCATATTCAAGACGAAAACTTAGTCCACCGCCCCTTGTCCAGCCTTCATTAGAAATCTCAAAACGCAAGCGTTTAATGGTGTTGATGGGTAGATTATAGATCGGTGTATCTTCATCAGCTGCCCAAGTCGCATTGGTTTCACTGCCATCATCATTCCGCCAACGATAATGAATTTGCTCATAATTTGGTGCAAAACGAGTATAAAGCCAATAAAGAACACCACTATAAACTCGTTTAAGATTGGTAATAAGACCAGTGGCAATTTGTCCTCCCGCACTTCTGAAACCAAAAGTATCGGAAGTACTTTGGCCAGAAATACTTTCCATACTTCCGCCGTGAATTTCGAAACTTTCAGAATTTGATTCAAAGGCATAAATCTCAGAATTGGAAAATAGAAAGTAGAAAATAGAAAATAGAAAAATAACAAAAAAAATGATAAGATATATTTTTATTTTTCCTCTTTGAAGAAACATTGATTTTATTATTCAAGTTATCTCTTTGTTTTTTTGATCCATTGCATAATTTCTGACTCTTCGCCCAATTTTTCCCAAAAAAGAACGGCCGAACGATTAATAAAGAGAACATTATCCGTTAAAGTCAAATTATCATCCCCTCTTCTGACTAATTGATAAGCCTTCTGGGGTGAAACCTGCATTTCTTCTCCGGATGAAATTGACTGAGAGGTTGGTGTAAAAGTTTCTAAGAAAAAAACATCTTTTAAGACCAGAATGTCTGAATTTATTTTTTTTATCTGACCAAAATAAACTTCTTTGTTGATTAGATAAACAGCATAATAGTTGTTTGATTCTTGATGAACTATTCTATCTCCTAATTTACTTAAGGAAGAATAAAAAATTACTAAGAGAATATTAAAAATTGTTAGAGTAATAATGAGGATAAGTAAAGTATTTTTTGTTTTCAGCATAATAATATTATAATAATATTTGAATTTATTTATCGTGGATTGTACCAAGAACCAGTTTCGCCTTGATCAGCGATAAAATAATAATATTGTCCGGCTGATAAAGATAAACTGGTTAAATCAATTTCTTTTTTAATTTTTTGTCCTCTTTGACAGGGAAAAGCTTTATTGAATTTAGCCAGAGTCGGATCTCGACGATAATCATCTTGTTGATTAAAAATTAAAATTGCATAGTAGTCATCCTGACAACGACCGGTTAAATTTATTTTCTTTGTCTCAGGATAGCGAAAAACAGAAAATTTCTCTGGTGCCGGAAATTGCCAAAGGTCAGGCGAAGAAGAAGTAGAGGTAATATGGTTGACACTAAAACCTTGACTCAAGGGAGAAATTTTTAATTGATTTTTATTCTCGTGTCTTGTTTCTGGCAGCCAAAATTTTATTCGCCAGAAAACAAAAATCAAAGACAGAGCAAAAATGGCCAAGGAAAGGCCTAAAATTTTATAACTCTTTTTTAAGATTAGCTGGTAGCTGGTAGGTTGTAGCTTTTTAGTCGGCATAAGATGATTATTCTCTAAATAAGATGATCATTCTCTAAGTTTTTTAAGTTTTTAGAGAGCTAATCATTTTATTTAACATTTTCATCGTTTCTTCTAAAAGAGTATCTACTCTAGCAAAATTCGCTCTCTTGCCAAATGGTAATTTCTTAACAATTTCAATTTGGGTTTCTAATTCTGCGCCAGAACCATAGGCGATATTTAAAAACTGACAAAAATCTTTTCTCGTCCCCCTCCGTCTTCCTTCGGCAATATTTGAGGGAATAGAAATCGCTGCTCGTCTCATTTGCGAAACTAATCCATAGAACTCTTCTTTGGGAAATTTGCTAGTTAATTCATAGACAGCAATTACTAAATCTACTGCCCGTTGCCAAACAATCAAATCTCGATAGGAATAAATTTTACCTTCTCCTCCCATAACCTAATAAGCTACAAGCTAAGAAGCTACAAGCTAATCCTTTATCACTTTTAATTCAACTAAGATATCTGAAACGACGTTCCAATAGTGCTGGGCAGCAAATTGGCGAGCTTCTTCGGTTTTTTTATCCCAAGGTGGATTAAAGAAAACCATAATTTGTTGAATTTTGAAATTTGATTTGATTGGATAATGGTCAAGCTTGTTGGCTTTCCGCCAATCACGGTCAAAGTAGAGAAAGGTCGCTTCTGAAATGGCTCTTTTATGCGTTGGATCCTGCCAAGCACGAATGGAAGTATAGTAAGGACATAAAAAAGTCACCTTAGCTCCATCCTCACAAATCCGCCAGACTTCATCCATAAATTGCATTAAATCAGAAACGTGTTCAAGATAATGTGAACAGTAAACTTCTTCAACCGAATCATCTTCAAATGGCTGCCAAGGGTATTCCTCTAAATTCCAGACAAAATCAATACCTGGACCGGGGACAATATCTACTCCTTTAAACCCTGGTCTTTTATTTTGTCCACAAGCAATATCTAATTTCATAAATCTTTTACGAAATATGAATTTTTACCAATATACTAATATAAATTGACTATTCTTTTAAAATGAAGATTCCGAGGCGCAAAATAATAAAAAATCAAAGTAGTTAGCGCCAACTCTTTCATTATTGTAAAGAAGCGGTAGATAAACCTGTTCAACCTGTTCTTGGAATTTTAATTTCGCGTTTTTTAAAGAGAGAGCAACTGCTCTTTGATATACTTTTTCACTTAAACCATAACCTAATCGATTATAAACATCAAAAAGTATGCCGATAATTTGGTAACACAATTCAGGATAAATTAAGTCTTCACGTCTTAATAATTTTTTACTCATTATTCGTAAATTCGTATTAATTCGTATTTCGTAAAGTTATTGTCCTCTGGCTCTTAAAATACTTTTGACTACTTCTGCTTCTGGGGTTAGTTTTTCCCAAAAAAGGACGACCTGACGATTGATAAAGAAAATATCATCGGTCAGCATCGTTGTATCGCGCGTACTTCTTTTAATCAAGTTAAAAACTCCTTGCTGGTCCGGCGATGGCTCTAGAAAATAAACTTCTTTCATAACAATTGTTTCGGCATTAACAGATTTAATTTGACCAAAATAAACTTGACCATTGGTCAGATGAACAGCATACCAATCAGGTGTCTGGTTTAAAATCTGTTTTTTGAGAGTAAAAAGACGGCCGGAAAAAATTAGCCAGAAAAGCAGATTCAAAACAACTAAAACAATAACGATCAATAAAATGTTTTTTTTGTTGAACATAATTTTTTAATTCATCATAAATTTTACGAAAGACGGATTTTTACGAATATACGAATTAATAATAATTAATAATCTGGTACTCATTCGTCAATTCGGATCGATTCGTATTTCGTAAAGTAAATTAATTATTTTACCAAACAATATCCATCTGAGGGTCATAATGGCCAACTCTAACCCTGGTATCACAGGCAACTTTATAGCCGAATTGCCGAATTTTTTCAAAGAAATATAAATCTTGAGTATAAATTTTTGAACCGCGTTGTGGATCATATTCCTGACAAGTTTTGAACCAAGGCTTTTCTATCCGCGGATCTTTAAAAAGTTCTAGACGAAATAAAGTAAAACCCATTCCTAAGCCATTACAAGGCTGAATTTCCATTCTTGGAGGCTGGGGTCGGAAATTCATTTCTGGATCATTAGGATCGCCATAAATCATTGGCTGACCACCCTCACCTTTTGTCCAATACAAACCACCGATAACATCATACTTATCCATATTTTCATAGAGTTTTAGAAGTCCGTCTGGCGGTGGGAGATTATCTTCCTCAAGAGTTAAAATATATTTCCACTTAGAAAGTTCTGGATTCGCTAGAATAAGTTCAATGGCAGCATTATAAGCTTCACCAACCTCCATGCCAATCATAAAAATGCGAGTGAATTTTTGATTCATTGGCGTAATTAACCCCATCCAACTTTGGGCTGCTTTGGCAGGAATCATGCCCCGGGTGGGAACAATACAAATAGTAGACAAGTCCTGATAAGCCTTGCCCTTTTCCAAACGTTCAATACTCTTTAGGATATTAGCATTGTGTGTTCCTTGATAATTTTCAATGACAATCTGCGGTTTCATTTGTTTTATAAAAATTGGTTCGATGAAACTTAATGGGTTGCTCTAAATATTATAGGAATGTTTGCCCTAACGCCTGCTGTTCCTGTCACTGTTATGTGTGACAAGGCAATGGTTTGGTTAGTAGCGGTGATAATAGTACTATAAACCCCCCCTAATGAAACATTGGTAGATGTGGCTGGTGTAAGTCCAAAATTTTCGAATGCCGACGCAGTATAGGTAGAACCAAGCAAAACTGAAAAAGTAGCACCCAGTGCCGTAGTGGCGGTTCCAATAGATGAAGTATTAGCTGTAGAAACCTGAACTCCTGCCCAGTATATCCCGGGAGAAAGGCTGCCTTGGAGAGCGAATGACAAAAATCTACCACCGGTTAAATTGCTAAAATTACTATTATTACTTGCCCAAGTATGGGTCGTTGTTCCAAAACTTCCCATAATCGGAATAAGCGATGAATTATTTGATAAGGTATAAATTACTAAACCAGAAGAAATCAGTAAAGCGGCGGTGTTCGCTGCTGATGTTGAGGATAATGAAACCAGAATAGGAACATCAATTCTTGTAAAAGATATAGCTTCTGGAAGGATAAACTGTCTAAATGAAGCGGAGCTGACGGTTATAGCAGAACTTGAGACTGCTCCAAAAGGAACCACATCCCATCTGGATAGAACCGCCTCCCCTCCTGGATTAGCTCCGGAAATACTAATGGTCTGGCCAGCGGTTTGTAAAGTGATATTCGGACCAGCGGCGAAAACAACCGTGCCACTGGTATAAGTGGTGGAATTACTAACACCAATACCAGCTATACCACCGGCACCAGCTGATGGGCCTGAAATCCATAAAGTATGAAGACCGCCGCCGCCAGTCGAACCGCTGACGGTAATATTATTTGTCCCGGCCAAAACCCATGTCCCATACTGTGTACCAGTATTACCCGAAGTATTCCCGATATTACTCGCTCCAAAAGCTGCCACCCCAGCATGCTGATGGCCCTCTAAAGCAAATCGTGAAGCCATAGCGCCAATGCTATTCGCTGAGCCAACCGGATTAACAGTCGTGGCCGAAGAAAGAAGATTAGAAATCACAATGGCTTGAGGGGCAGCCGTGCTTAAAGCAATGAGATTGCCGGCGGAAAACTGAACAGTACCACTGGTAAAAGTGCTAGCGATATTACTGACAGCTATGCCTGCCGGTGCGGTTGATTGTGAGTAAGAAGCTGAAGCGGTGAGGGTTTGATTGTTAAGACCAAAAGTGACATTATTGGCATTAGAAAAGATAACTGTTCCTGAAGTAGCTGTTTGAGCGCCAGCAGCAATGGCACCAAAATTGCCAGTGGCAGTGGCGCCCGCTGGTACAGAAATAGTAATTTTCTGGCCAGCCTCAGTACCAACAGTGACATTATTGCCACCAGAAATAACCACACTGCCAGAAGTGAAAGTAGCATTACTGGCAACAATGGCTGAAGGAGCAGTTGATTGCGAATAAGAGGCAGAAGCGGTGATCACAGAATTATTACTCATTCCGAAGCTAACATTATGGGAGTTAGAAAAAACTACTGAGCCGGTCGTGTTAGCCGTTTGAGTACCAGCGGCTAAGATATTATAACTTTGAATTGATTGATTGGGAGCGGAAATAGTAATAGTAGCAGAATTAGCATTAATGCTCTGATTTAAGGTAATGTTATTGCCACCAGCCAAAATGAATTGTAAAGCACTACCGCTGATGACGCCACTTGTGCCGCTAGTATTACCCAAATTTGACATTCCTAAAACATTAGAACCAGCTGCTCCACCACCAGCGCCAAGAATAGTGATGGCATTACCGGCCTGAGAAAGGGTGATATTATTACCACCAGCTAAAGTCATTGTCCCAGAAGAAATTTCAGCCAATGTCCCAGCCGTATTACCAGCCAAAGTGACATTGTGAACATTTTGCGTTTGAACAGTTTGGTTAGCCGCAGAAATAATAATTTTTTGGCCACTATCGGTGCCAACAGTAATGTTGTTGCCGCCAGAAATAACAACCGTCCCACTGGTATAAGTGGTATTACTAGCGCCAATACCAGCCAAACCACCACCAGCTCCAGCAGCAGCACTAGCGGTAATTGTTTGACCATCCATGCCAAAAGTTACGGTTGGTGAATTAGAAAAAACAACAGTGCCAGAAGTAGCTTGCGTTGTGCCGGCGCTGATAGCGCCAATACTACCACCGCCACCGGCTGTGCCAGCGGAAATAGTAATAGCATTTCCTTCTTGTGACAAAGTAACATTGGCACCACCAGCCAAGGTAAGAGTACCGCTACTGATCATCGTTGGCGTACCAACAACATTACCACTGACGGTGACGCCAACGATTGTCCCTAAATTGCCAATTTCTTGAATCGTGCCATTGTCACAGACCAAGGCGCGACTATTATTTGAGTTATACCAAAGAGTGCCGGACGGTGAACAGGCGGCGCCAATAGTGTCGGTAGTATTTTTGACGTCTAAAGCTAATCTTGTTGGCGAACCTGAACCAGCGCCAGTGCCAATTTGCACCCGGTTGTCAGCATTCAAAGTTCTTAAAAGGGCACCATAAACATCTCTTGTGGCTCGAGCATAAGCCACGGCATCGATACGCTGACGGGGTAACAAGGTTTCGTAGGTTCCACAGGCTGAGCCAGTATAATTGGCCACTTCAACCTGCAAGTAAATCGTATCATTGCTATAAAAATTAAAAGTAGATAAATCATCGACCTCACCAATACCAACATTAAAGACACCGTTGGCAACATTGACGATATTGTCAGATGGTGTGCCAGTTGGCCAAAGTTTATTGCCACCACTAACTGCATCATGAATCGAAAACCGAAAACAATAATTCGTCCCAGAACCGCCTAAGGGATTGCCACTACTATCAGTTAAGCGGCCCTGATAGGAAAGAATTTTTGAAACACCGACAGCCGCTTCCATTTTTTCCGGAAACAAGATATTAGCCGAAAGGGACACGACAACAATGAAAGAAAAAATAATCTCCAGTAAACCAAGCAAGGCCAGTAAGAAAAATGGTTTTCTGGCTTTGTAAAGAAATTTAACACCCTTGGAAGTGATGGCCATGTCTCCTAGAATTTAAGATTTTGAATCACCTCGTCAGTTTCATTATAGCACTTTTCAAAAAGCTGTTGAAGGGGGAAAACAATGTTTTTCGTCTCTGGCGACTCGCCAATGGCTGGGGGTAAATAAGGCAATTCTTGGGCCGGAAAGTGATGGTTGACATGAACTGTTAATTCTAACGGGGCTAGAATTTTCAAAAAGTATTGCTCCTTTTTTCTCCCCCCTTCTTTCTCTAAAGTAAATTGCGTGCCAAAATCTCGTAAATCACTTCTAGCTAAAATTTTTTCATCAACAAAATTCAAAAATAGATCTTTTAAAGGAATAACATTATTGAAGCGATAATAAATATCAAAATTAAAGCCAAAGCCTTGAAGTTTTGTTTGAGCAAAGAGTTTCTGATAAATTTTTAGTGATTCGCTAATCAATGAAGTTTCTTGAGGTTCTTTTTGAGAAAGATCTTCAACGATTAATCTTAATGGTTCAACAACCACTTTTAATTGCATTTTTGGCAATTCTAAAACTTTGGTTTGTAAAATCGGATCATCAATAAAGCGGGCACCAATGGCTGCTTCGCCATAATAAAGACCAGCCAAGGTTGAATTGTCAGGCGCGGTAAAACTTTTTTCCTCAAAAAGAAAGACGATGTTAGTATGGTAAAGAGATTTAGAAGTAATTGTCATATAATATTATACTATATCAATGTAATCTAACAATGTAATCTACCAACAATTTATTTAAAAACCTCTTCTATTTTAATCGGTTGAAGAGCGGTGATTGGATACCAAGGTCCGCTTTCGTCCTCTTCAGCCACTAAAAGATAATAGATACCTGCCGCTAAATTAGAAGGAAGATCGTTGAATGCGTAATAATATTGCCCATTCCGACAAGGAAAAGCTTTATTGTAGACAAAGTTGCTGGGATTTTTCTCGTAATCTTCTTCTTGTGAATAAATGAGAACGACAAAATATTTTCTCTGACACTGACCTTGTAAAAATAATTTTGATTTTTCTTCGGAGGTGACTTCTAAATTAATGGTCCAATTTTCTTGATTGGTATTTTTTTGAAATATTCCAAGATGCCAGTCCAAAATTTTCTTGGTTCGAATTGGTTCACCAGCCAGAGAAAAGAAATACACTCTTTGTGGCTCAAGCCAATGGAACTCCACCTGACGATCATAGATTTCATCACCGATGGCAAATTTTAGTTTAAATAGATATCGACCTGGCGACCAATTATCTATTTTTTTAATTTTAAAACGATAATGATTCTCTTCTTCTAAGAGATTAGGCAAGATAATTATTTCTTGGCTAGCAGGGCTTATTAAACTTGCTTGTTTAAGCTGGAAAAATGGTTGAAAAAGAAATTTAATTTTATTCCATAAATTCTGCTCTGCAATTTTTGGTTTTGACAAAAGAAATTCTGGTTCCTCATAAATTAAGAATTTATTTTTAGCGGCAACTAAACTTATTTTCCATTCTGGTGTTTCTGGCTCGATAATTTCTTCTTCTTCAATTATTTCTTCTTCTCTTATCTCGGCAGCTGGCTCCTCAATTTGATAATTGATTTCTAACCAAACCGCCTCAAGGTAAACAGCTGAGGATTGAGAATTTAGAATATAGGATTGAGAGGAAGAATAAGTAAATCTGATTTTAAAATTTTCTAAATCTTGCCAATTTTCAAATACCGGCAGGGCGTATAAAAAATAGCCACCATTAGTGGCATTAGAAATTTCGTTGGCAAAATTTAATTCACCAGCCCTCTGCCAATTGTTTTGGTAAAGATATTCAATCTTTAGTTTATCTTCAGCGCTACCACGACCGGCCAAGGAAAATCTTAATTGAATACTTTTGATTTTATTTTCTCTAAATTGATCAGGAAGAGAGAAATTGGATAACTCTAAAAATTTTTCCTCAAAAACTTCAAAAACTTGCTGTTCTTTTTGCAAAACCTCTTCTTGATCCGGTCTTTGCAATTGTTCTTCGGGAGATGACTCAAAAGCCTTAAAAGGAGAAGCAGAGTTTTCTGGGTTAAATTCTTCAAAACTCGCCTGCTCACCCAAATCTTGAATAAAAATTGCTTCCGGATTTTGCCAATCAGTAAGATAGACAGTGGGCAAAATTTTTGTTTCGTTCTTGGCCCGAACAAAATGAACAAAGGTTGATTTCCTGAATAATAGATTCCCTGCCCCGCTAATAAAAACAAGGCTTAAAATTAAACTAGTAACAAGAAGAATGAATCTTTTTTTTCTTAATAACATTGGAGACGAAAAGTTATTTATTGATTTTGGTTTCTTTCAGAAGATAAAAATTTGCGCAGATAAAAATCGCATTTTCTAAATTTTCTTTTGATCCCTAAACAAAGCGTCAAAGAAACCCCTAAAGCCCAGATAGCTAAACCGGCAATAAGACTCCAGACCATCGTTGGTGGAATAATCCAGAAAAGAAAACGCAGACCATTTTTCACTACCTTGACCTCAATTTCTTTAGAAGGACGAGACTCTTCTTCACCAATCATGGCAATGGCATAGCCAGAATATTGGCCCGGCAAAAGGACTTGAGAATAAGTAATGCCCCAATGACCATTTTCTTGAACCTCTTCTTCTGCACTTAAAGTCTTGCCTGATTCGTGATTTAAATAAAGTTTGATTTTTGCACCAGGTAAACCTATTCCTCTGACGACCAAACTTCCTAACGTCTCGCTGACTAAAAGTTCCTTTTGATAGTAATTAATTTTTGGAATGGGAATCGGTTCAATCGTAATCATTAAATTTTTTTCTGAATAATTTCCGGCTTTATCATAGGCCCTGACAGCGATTGAAAGATCGCCCGGTTTTTGTTTTGGTATTTGTAAATAATTTTCTTTCACTTGAATTGGTGGATTCTCTAATATTTTTACAGTGTAATAGTCAGTGCCAGAGAGTTCATCTTTAGCACTAAAACGAAGAGTAGGTGCTGGATTATAAGTAAAATGACCTTCGTCAACGGTGATCTGTAAGTCAACCGGTGGTGTGGTATCAATTTGTATCTTAAAATGATTAGTTTCTCCCCAACCAGCCTCATTTTTGGCTTTGAGATGAAAATACCAAATTCCTTCGTTTAAATTTAAATAAGCGGTGGAAGTGTTTAAGCCCTCACCACTGTTATCAGGCACCGTCTCTGGTTTTTGGTCTAAAATATAACTGTAATCAGTAATCCCACTTTGCCACGTCCAGCTTAAAATGATGTTTTTTTCTTGATACCATTTTGTTTCCTCAGGATGAGTTGAGGAAAAGATTTTTACTTTGGAGGGCGGTTCTGGCTTAACTGGCTGAAGGGGTGGCGGTTGAGCAGGTTTGGGTAGACCAGTTTCATAGAGGGTAAAATTTGCCTGAGAAGTGTTTTTTAAAATATTGGTACCAAAGCCATCATTAGCTAAAACCTGAGCTGAAGAAATTGTAACCCAAGCCGAACCAGCTGATTTGACTTTAAAATTAATGGTGAGAACTCGACCACTGCCATTAAAGCCAGGATTGGGAATACCGCCGGAAAAAGAAATCGTCCCGTTTGGATTAGAAAAACTTGGTTCATTAAACCATAGACTCAGGATTGTTCCTGATTTAGAAAGACTGATAACCTGTAAATTTTTTGAAAAAGAAAGATTGGCCTCAATCAAATTAATCGCATTGCCGCCTGTCTTAACCATCAAAGAGATAGAGAATGGTTTGTTGACCTCAAGGGTACCACTGGCTGGGGAAAAATAAAGACTGGCTGAAGGTGTGGCTTGAGCGACTGCCTCTTGGGGTGCCAAATCAAAAAATAAAAATGAAAAAATAAAAAAGAGAATGAAAAAATAAAAGTTTTGAATTCTGAATGGTGATTTTAACTTTTGCATTTTGATTTTTGAGTCTATTTTGTGTAATACAAATCTTTTTAGTTATTCAAACTAAACTCTAAATTCTATTTTCTAAATTCTAGATTCTAATATTTAGTATCTTTTTCTCAACTGCTCTCTTCTTTTTCTCATACAATCTCGACAGCGAAGCTGATCAATTCTGTCTGGATCAGGATTAAAGGGCAACTCTTTAATTTCTGCCCCACATTCACAACATTTGATATTCATCGCTGAAACATCGGTCATTTGACGCGGCTGAAAGCCACGTCCTCGAAAACCTTGATTCTTGCCTTGAAAAGCCATAGTAAGGCCTCAAATTTTGGAGACCTAGACTACGGCTTTTAATTTTGACAATGAAAATTAAAATCGTATTTTAGGTGCTCCAAATTTTAATGATAAATTCGACTTTATTTAAATTTTATCTTAAGAAAATGAAATTGTCAAATTTCAAATTTCAAAATACTGGTTTTTTCTCGGTAACGCGAAAACTGAATGGTTTATTAAGCATCAATTTAGTTTGGGCCTGTAAAACAGGAATTGAACCGAAAATAATAGTCGTCAAAGGAAAAAAGAGCCACTGAATAAACATAAAAAAGTACCGATGAAAAGCAATTTTTTCTTTTCGTGGTGGTAAAAGTTTCAAACTTAAAATCGCACAAATTAAAAGACCAACCATTGCTACTGTCATAATCCACTCCATGACAAATGGGACATTTTGAGCAAAAACTGTTGTTTCAATCTTTCTCTTGGCTAGCCAAAGTGGTAATCGACCAATGGCAAAAAGAAGAATAGGAATCGTTGCCCAAGAATAAGATCCTTCAAGTTGTTTCCAAAGGTAAGGAAGAATCTTTTTAAAAGAAATTTTTTTCTGGATGACCTGCCAAACCATATAAGGAAAGTGTTCAATCCCCCACCCCCAACGCATCACCTGTTTATATTGATTAACGACTGTTCGCCAAAAAGAACCGGCATAAACCGTATCCATTGAAACTGGAATGTAAAGTGGTATGACCTGATAGTCGCCTCGATAATGAACAAGACATTGAAGAGCAATGCGTGAATCTTCGGTGACAATATCTTTTTGCCAAAAGCCAACTTCAACCAAAGCTTTGAAACTCATGGCATGGGAAGAAAAGCTAAAAAGAGTTTTTCTTTTCGAGAGTTCGGAAAGAAGCCAAAAGGTCGTGCCGCGAGAAACAATCCGAGAAAAAAATGGCGATTCCCAAATATTGTTATTGTAGATAGCAACCGGTTGGTAACTTTTTCTTGTTGGCTGATCAACGGTCAAATAGGTATAAGTTAAATAAGAAAAATATTCTCGATGAACACGGGTGTCAATATCAAAAGCAGAGACAATAATATTTTCGTAAGGAATTTTTAATTGATCAATTATTTTTTTAGCCTGGTGACCAGCAAAGTGAAGATTTGAGCCCTTGCCGGGGATTTCATCTGGTAAATCTTTAGGATGAAGAGTAATTAAAAATTGAAAGAAGATTTTTTCGTATCGTTTTTTGATTATCTCGGCAATAGTCAAGAAATTTTCTTTATCCCTTTCTTCGCCAGCTAAAACAACAATAAATTTCTCTTTGGGATAATTAACTTCTTTTAGACTCTGAAAGGTTGACTCAATGATTGCTAATGGTTCTTTGTAGGTCGGTAAAAAAATAAGATGATAAATTTTCTGCCAATCAGAAATTTTTGATAACTTCTGCCACCAATTAATTTTCAAATGCTGACGAAGGGTTCGCCAGGCCGATAAAAGATGAATCATCAAATAAAAAATTCGACAAAGCCACAAAAGACTTAAAATAATAATAAAAAAAAGAACCCAGATTGGTTTAAGAAAAGAAAAAATGATTAAAAGAAAAAAGGTTAGCCAAACTAAGCCAGCAGGAATAACTTCAAAAAAACGATAAAGTAATGGCTTTTTCATATCTACATCCTTTCTAACACTTCGATACCCAAGATACTTAATCCGTTTTTCAAAACTTGAGCCACCGCCTTGATTAAAACTAACCTTGCTTCCCTAATATCTTTTTCAGCCGTTAAGACTTGATATCGATGATAAAAGGTATTAAAAGCCTGGGCCAATTGAAGTAGATAATTAGCTAAAAAAGATGGGTTATAGTAAAAAGCTGATTTTTCTAAAACTTCAGGAAAATTAAAAAGAAATTTTAAAATTTCTTTCTCTTCTTTTTCCTTTAAGAACGAGTAATCAATGGTGGCTAAATTTTCTTCTCGCCAATCCGATTTTTCTAGAATACTCTGAATGCGGGCATAAGCATATTGCAAGTAAGGACCAGTCGCTCCTTCAAAAGAGATTTCTTTTTCCGGCTCATAAAAAATGTCTTCCTCGGGTGTAAATTTTAAAAAGAAAAATTTTAAAGAAGCGAGGGCAATTTTTTCAGCTCTTTCTTCTAAAATTTTTGGTGAAATATCTTTTTCTCTTTTTAAAATTTCTGATTTGGCAATTTTTTTTACTTCAGCTAACAGTTCATCAATTTCTACCACTATTCCTTCCCGTGACTTCATTTTACCGGCTGGCAAAAAAACCAGGCCATAGGCAAGATGGAAGCAATTTTTGACCCAAGGATAACCAAAAACTTCTAAAATTTTAAATAAAACTTTAAAATGATGTCTTTGTTCTGAGCCAACAACATAAAGAGAAAGGTCTGGTTTATATTCATCATATTTTAATTTGGCCAGGCCTAAATCTTGAGTAATATAGATACTTGTCCCATCGGCCCGAATAAGAACCTTTTTACCTAATTGATAGTTGGAGAGATCAATCTCAATCGCCCCATCTTCTCTTTGATAACAAAGATTATTTTTAAGGGCCTCATTGACCATTTCCTTGCCGAGCTTATAAACCTCGCTTTCGTAATACCACTTGTCAAAATCAATGCCTAATTTTCGATAAGTTTCTTGAAAGCCCTGGATCGCCCAACCATTCATTTTTTGCCAAAGCTGCCAAACTTCTTGGTCGCCCGCCTCCCATTTTTTCAAAATTTCTTGCGCTTCTTTTAAAAGTTCTGGTTTTTCTTTGACCTTTGTTTCAAAAAGGGTGTAAAATTTGCCAACAAAGTGATCACCTTTTAAATGCTCGCTTTCGGGTGTTTTGTTCTCACCCCATTTCTGATAGGCCAACATTGATTTAGCAATATGAATTCCTCGGTCATTAATCAAATTAGCTTTAATAACTTGATAACCGAGATTTTTAAATAAATTGGCTAAGCTGGCGCCTAAAAAATTATTTCTTAAATGTCCCAAATGTTGAGGCTTATTGGTGTTCGGGGCAGAAAATTCTATCATCACCGTTTTACCTTGACCAACTTGACTAGTGCCAAAATTGTCTTTTTTTTCTAAAATTTCATTAAGGGTTGTCTGAAACCATTTAGTTGGTTGAAGAAAGAAATTTAAATAAGGACCGTTAGCAGCAACTCTTTCCACTATCTCATTAAGATTAATTTTTCTTGCTAAAAATTTAGCCACTCTTTCTGGTTTCATTTTTAATTTTCTACCTAATAAGAAGCAGGGATAGCTTAAATCACCCATCTCTGGTTGGGGCGGTAATTCAATTTTAAAATCTAAATCTTCTAAAATTGATGAACCAAACTCTTCTTCAATGACTTTTTTAAGATTAAGAATGATCGTTTCTCTAAATGTCTTAATATCAAACATAAAATATAAAAATAAAGATTTTTTAGAGAGTTAAGATTAAAATGGTAGCTGCTAGCACAGAAAGATTAACTAAAAAAGAGGCAAGTCCAAAAAAATAACCCAGCAACTTTTCGCCTCTTTGGAAAAGAAAATTGGTTAAAATAAAATTTAAAAATAAAATGACTAAACCAACCAATGGCATTTCGAAAAGATATTTTTTTGGCCCGATGCGATCTAGCCCAACGCCTGGAATGACTGAGTAATGAAGAATTGTTATCTCTGACAAATTTTTAGTTTTCAGAAAAATAAAAAACCAAAGAAAAAGATTAATCGTTAGGCTAATAATAAAAATATAGACAACTACTTTTTCTTGCCAAAAAGAGATTTTTTTGATTTCTTTGATGGCTTTTAAAATGGGCGTCTCTTCCATAGATTTATATTTTAATCTCCTTGACAAAAAAGTCAAATTTGATAACTTAAAATAATTATGGCACCCCGCACTAAATCTCGAAGATAGTCTATTTTTTAACAATAAATATCCCGCGGGACACCGCCTAACGGCTTTGTCATTAGTGACCACTTGGCCTATTTTAAGGTTAGTGCTGGATGCTCATAATTTTAGATAAATTTATTTCGTTTTCAACTCATAAATTTATAAAATTATGGCACATAAAAAAGCAGGTTCATCAACGGCTTTAGGCCGAGACTCAATCGCCAAAAGATTAGGCGTTAAATTATTTGCTGGCGAAAGGGCAAAGCCGGGCTCCATTATCATTCGTCAAAGAGGGACAGCATTTCGGGCCGGAAAAAACGTCAAACGAGGCAAGGATGATACCTTATACGCTGTCAAGGCAGGTCGGGTAAAATTTACTTGGCGCAAAATTCCAGGCTTTACTGGTAAATTAAAATGGGTAAAGTTTGTCGAGGTAGAATAATTTAGATAAAATTTTCAATTTACTAATTTTCAATCAAATTCTAATAATTCAATTTTAGAAATACTTGAAGATTTATTGAAAATTGGTAATTAAAAATTGATAATTTTTATAATTGAAAGATTCAAGTTTTGAATTTATTTTTATTATGAATAAATTAATTGTCATCTTAGGCCCAACCGCTTCTGGAAAAACGGAATTAGCCATTAAATTGGCTAAATTTTTTAATGGCGAAATTATCTCAGCTGATTCAAGGCAAATTTATCGTGAAATGGATATTGGTACGAACAAAATTAAAGATTCAAGACTCAAGATTCAAAATGAAAATTTAAAATGCAAAATTAGTAAAATTGAAAAACCAGTTTTTTATAAAGGAGTTCCGCATTATCTTATCGATGTTGCCAATCCGGATGAGGAATTTACCGTCGCTCAATTTAAAAAAAGAGCCATTAAAATTATCAAAAACATCCAAAAAAGAGGCAAAACTCCTTTTTTGGTTGGTGGCACTGGCCTCTACATCCAGTCAATCGTTGATAATTTAGTCATCCCAAGAGTCAAGCCAGATAAAGTCTTAAGAAATAAGTTGAGTACTAAAAGCAATGAGTGGTTGTTTAAAAAACTTAAAAAAATTGATCCTTTAACAGCTAACGAGATTGATCGAAAGAACAAGAGAAGATTAATTAGAGCTTTAGAGGTCTGTTTGAAAACAAAAAAAAGATTTTCTGAATTACGAAAAAGGGGGAAACCGTTGTTTGATATTTTACAAATTGGTTTAAAAATTTCCCGGCCAATTCTTTATCAAAGAATCAATCAAAGAGTTGAGAAAATGATAAGAGACGGTTTAGTTGATGAGGTGAAAAAACTTTACAAAAAATATTCGCCATCCCTCCCCTCGCTCAGTGGTATTGGTTATCAAGAAATCATTGCCTATTTACAAGGAAAAATAAGCCTTCCGGCGGCTGTTGAGGAAATTAAAAAAAATACACGACACTTTGCCAAGCGACAGATGACTTGGTTTCGTCGTGATCCAAGAATTGTTTGGTTAAAAGACTATCAAGAAATTAAAAAAAGGATTGCCTATTTTTTAAAAAATTAAAAATTAATTTTGACAAGATCTTGAACAAAGTTTTTAGCTTTTTCTAAATCTTTTTCATTGGGCCTGCCTTTATTTAAACCACCAATTATTTTTAATAAACCAAAAGTATCAAAACCTGGACAGTTGAATTGACCAATAACTTTGAAACCTTTAGCTTCTAAAATTTTTCTAAAATTTCTAGTAAAAAAATTATAAAAAATAGATTCGGGACGACCGCTGGTGGAAAAAATAAAGGCTTTTTTATTTTGGACGGGTGGCAAATTTTTCACAAATTCAATAAGTCGATGGTGATATTGACCAAAATAAATACCGGAGCCGAAACCAATTAAATCATAGTTTAGAACTTCTGCTGGTTGAATCTCTGGTGGCTTCACTAATTTCGCCTTTAAAAAATGAGCCATAACCTGAGCAACCTTCTCGGTATTTTGATGATGAAAAGAAAGATAAATAATTAAAGATTTTATCATTGTCTCAGGGTTTACTAAATTATTCTGAACAAATCTTTTCTGAAATTTTCCGAAAATGAAAACCGTAAATAGATAAGGTAATGGCTAAAGGAAAAAGTTTTGGCCGTCTAAATAATGTCCAGAAAAAAATTTTCCAGTAATGCCATCGTTCTTGGCCAATGATACCCAGTAACCAAATAGATTTTAAAAATGCTTTAAATTTTGATAATTGAAAACGAATCTTTTTTTTCTGAAGCGGTCGATAATTTCTTAAAAAAGTTTTAAGTCGCTGATAATAATTGTCTGGTGAATAAATGGTCTTCAAAATTTTCTGATAGCCCCGACGAAGTGTTTCTTTCCCCATTTTTGGCACAAAATTAATTGAAGTATTACTACCAAAGGTATTTTTTATCAATCGACCCTGTTCTTTTAGCCTCTGATAAAGCCTGGTTTTAGGAAAAGCATTTAAAATACCAACCATGGCTGTGACAATGCCACTTTTCTGAATAAAGTCAATTTGTCTTTTAAAAATTGAGGGTTGATCATGATCAAAACCAACAATGAAACCACCCTGAACCTGAAGTCCGGCCCGATGCATCTTTTCTACAGAAGAGATTAAATCACGATTTATATTTTGAAATTTGCCACACTCTTTTAAAGAATTTTCATCTGGTGTTTCAATACCAACAAAAACTGTATCAAATCCAGCTTTGACCATTAGATTCATTAATTCATCGTCATCAGCCAAAGTAATAGGTGCTTCGGTATTAAAAGAAAAGGGGTAATTTTTTTTCTCCAACCATTCAATTATGGCTGGTAAAATTTCTTCTTTGAGTTTTGTTTTATGACCAATAAAATTGTCATCAACAAAAAATATCTTTTCTCGCCATCCCAATTGATACAATTTTTCTAATTCATTTAAAACCTGTTCTTTTGTTTTTGTCCGTGGAACTCGACCATTTAAAACAATGATGTCGCAAAATTCACAATTAAAAGGACAGCCTCGTGAATATTGAAGACACATTGAAGAATAATCTTTCAGGTTAATTAATTCAAAAAGAGGAACTGGCGACTTGGTCAAATCAGGAAATTCAGAAGAAGTATAAATTTTTTTGAGCGATCCATTTTTAAAATCTTCTAAAAATTGCTTCAAGGTTATTTCTGCTTCATTCAGAATAAAATGATCGATTTCATCTTTAAACTCCTCAACGCCAAAACCGGTTGTAAATAAAGGACCGCCGGCAACAATTTTCGTAGAGAATTTTTTACATCTTCTGACAATTTTCTTAACGGATTTTTTTTGAATAATCATGGCGCTGATAAAGACAAAATCAGCCCATTTTAAGTCTTCATCTTTTAATTTATTCACATTTAAATCAACGAGTCTTTTTTCCCATTCTTTTGGTAAAAGAGCGGCAACTGTTAATAATCCGAGTGGCGGAAAGGGAGCTTTTTTATTAATAAAGGGTAGGGCATATTTAAAACTCCAGAAAGTCGCCGGAAATTTTGGATAAAGAAGTAGAATTTTCATAACTTAAATTTAACAAAGTTTTTCTTTTCAGAAAAGACCCGGTCAAAAACCAAAGAAAAAATTAGACTAAAAAGTGGCGTAAAAATGATAACTGAAAATAATTGATTTTTTAAAAATGGAAGACCGACTAGATAACATTGAATTAAACCTTGAAAATTCATTGGATACATATTAAAAGTTAACCACCAACCAAAATTTGTCCAAAGATAAAAAAAGAGCACGGAAATAATGCCACCACCAGTAATTTTAAAAAAATAATACTTTGAGTTTCTTTGGAAAAGAAGACCAAAAAAACCGATGAAAATAAAAGCTGACCAAGTAAAAAGATAAACAGAAACATTACCAAAATAGAGATCAGAAAAAAAGATAATCAAAAGAGGAATAATGGCTGTATAAAGACCTCCTAAAAAAGAACCAGTTAAAAGAGATAAAGAAGTAATGGCTTCAAAATTTGGTAAATTGATGATTCTATTCAAGAAAATTCGAGAAATTACCCCTAGGATAATTATTAGGATGGCTAATAAAATTTTTCTTTTGTTCATAAATTTTATCTCTTAAAGAAATAGGTTTGACTTCTATTATATCACCACATAAATAATTGAGCCATCATTGCTTTGTGCCAGTTAAAATCTGTTTTCTGTTAACGATGTCATAAAAATGAGCCAAAAGACTTAAAAAGGCAGAACAGAGAGAGATAAAAAGTAACAAAATAATTAACGGTCTAATGGCTTCAATGCCAGCAATCAAACCAGTGAGGGCTAAACTTTGGAGTGTCATTTTTATTTTTCCCCAACTGTTTGCTTTTGTGGAAATGCCAAATTTTATTTTAATTGGTCGGCCAAGGACAAGCAATGATTCCAAAATAGTGGTTATGGCAATCAACCAAAGAGGGAGATGTTTTAAACCATAGAGCCAAAGGATACTAAGAATTAATAATTTATCAGCTAAAGGATCAAGCCATTCTCCTTCTTTTGTTTTTTGGGCCCGAACTCTGGCCAGCACTCCATCGAAAGTATCAAGAAGGGCTGTCAAAATGAAAAGAATCATGGCTATTATATTTTGTCTAACGAAAAGTAAAATAATAATCGGTCCAATCATTAAAATCCGCAAAAGAGAAAGATGGTTTGGTTTAACCCAGGAAGGTATAATTTTAATAAAAGAATAGATAAAACCGTCCATAAATTATAAATTATTCATATCTTAAGGCTTCGATTGGATCCAGTAAAGAAGCACGCCGCGCTGGATAAATACCAAAAACAAAACCAACTACAGCCGCGACAGTAAAACCAATACCAACGGCGAGAAAGGAAATATGAAAACCCCAGTGGAGACCTAAAACTTTACCTAAGATAAAGCCGGCTAAAAAAGAGAAAAGAATGCCAAGAAAAATACCAATCAAACCACCGATGATGGTTAAAATGATGGCTTCTAAAAGAAATTGGTAAAGAATATCTGAATTTCTTGCGCCGACAGCCTTGCGCAGACCGATTTCTTTTGTCCTTTCTGTCACTGAAACCAGCATGATGTTCATAATACCAATACCACCGACCAACAGAGCAATAGCTGCTACACTTGATAGAAAAAGAGTGAAAATTCTGGTGACTTGACTTAGAATATTAGCCGCCTCCTTTTGGCTGGTGACTTTAAAATCGTCTTTAGATAAATCACCTTCCGGATTATAAATCTGATGGTTCCGACGTAGTATTTGACGAAGACTTTCAGCCGCTTCTTCAATTTTCTTTTCATTAGAAACCCGCGCAACAATATTTCTCAGATGATCAGTGCCTAACAAAAATTTTTGTGCCGCGCCAACCGGAAGATAAACATACTCATCTATATTCAAAAACATCTGACTACCCCTTTCTTCTAAAACACCAATGACACGAAAATTAGTTCTTTTAATTCTGACATTTTTCCCAATTGGATCTTCTTCGCCAAATAAATCTTCTTTAACTTTGAAGCCTAAAATTATTTCTCTTTCAGCTGACCTAACATTTCCAGAAAAATTTCTGCCCAAAATAATTTTTCCACTCATAATGTCAAAAAAATCAGCCGTTGTCCCATAATAAGTAATTTTTTTATTTTGATTGCCGTAAATGATCCTTTCGACCCCTAAAACCAAAGGAGCAGCTTTTTCCACATAGGGGTTTTTCAAAATATCTTCTAAGTCTCGAATTTTCAATGTTTTAGTGGTAAATTCTTCAATCATTGATTGACGTGCATCTTTAAGACTCGGACTACCCGGTTCAATAAAGAGATTGTTTGAGCCCATAGAAGCAATTTCTCCTAAGATTAATTCTTGCGCCCCACTACCAATCGAGACCATCATAATAACAGCAGCAATACCAATAACAATACCTAAAATTGTTAAGATGGAACGACTTTTATTGCTTTTTAAACTTTTGAGTGATGTCTTTAATATGTCAAGTAGTTTCATCTTTTTGCAATTTTTTACTATTTCACAAATGAAAATTTGACGATTTATTTTATAAAGCCATCCTTTGCAAAATGTCTCTTCTTTACCAATTCATCATTAACCACTCTCCCGTCTTTCATCTCAACAATTCTTTTCGCTGCCTCGGCGGTATAGGTTTCGTGAGTGACCATAACAATCGTATGACCCTTTTCATTTAGTTCTTGTAAAAGAGCTATAATCTGTTGGCCCGATTTCGAATCTAGGTTGCCAGTTGGTTCATCGGCAAAAATGACCGAAGGATTATTCACCAAGGCCCGAGCAATAGCTACCCTTTGTTGTTCGCCTCCGGAAAGTTGGTTAGGAAAATAATTTATCCTTCCTTTTAGACCAACTGCTTCAAGTGATTCTTTTGCTCTTTGATCTATTTTTTGTTGAGAAAAATGAGTATAAATCAGTGGCAATTTTACATTTTCTAAGACAGTCAAGCGAGGCAAGAGATTAAAAGATTGAAAAATAAATCCTACCTCTCTATTTCTAATTTTGGCTAACTCATCGTCAGAAAAATCGTTAATAGATCGACCTTTAAATTTATAAAGACCGCTTGTTGGTCGGTCTAAAAATCCCATAATGTGCATTAGGGTTGATTTACCACAACCTGATGGCCCTTTGATGGCAACAAATTCACCCTTCTCTATTTTCAACGAAATACCATCAAGAGCTACAGTCTTTACTTCACCCTGACCATAAATTTTTTTTAAATCTTTAACTTCAATCATTTTGATTGATTATTTTTTAAGAAAGGTAACAATTGTCTCGCCCCCCTCTAGACCAGAAATAATTTCAACTTCGCCTTTGTTGTTGACAAGACCTGTTTGAACTTCAACCTCTTTTATCTTTTTATCTTTAAAAACTTTTACAAATTTCTTGCCATTTTTTTGTCTTACAGCTATTTCTGGCACAAGAAGAATATTCTCTTTTTTAGCAGTAACAATTTCCACGTTGACAGTCATACCAACCTTGATTCTTTCATCTTGATGATCAAAGGCAACGGTGGCTTTATAATAGACCACACCTTGAATGACTGTCTCGGCAGGATCAATTTTAACGACTCGACCAGTAAAAAATTCATCAGGCAGAGCGTCTAAACTAATTTTTGCTGGTTGACCGACTTTAATTTTACTAATATCTGTTTCAGAAATATCAAGTTCTATTTCAAAATTGCCCAATGAATTTATGGTGATTGGTATTTGATTGGCCAAAACTGTCTCCCCAACCTCAACATTTAAATCGGTAATCAAGCCATTAATTGGCGCGACAAGAATTGTCTTTCGAATTTTATCTTGAATAATGGCTAAACTCGCCTCTTGCTGGCGAATTTGCGCCTCTTGATAGCGAATATCTTCTGGTTTTGGTCCAGATTTTTTAATCGCCAATTGATCTCGGGCCTTAGCTAAACTCGCCCGAGCACTATCTAATGAAGCTTGAGCATTATTGATATTAATCTGGTTAATAATTTTTTGACTATTAATCGCTTGTTGTTTGGCTAAAAGATTGGCAATGGCTGTATTAATATTGGCCCGAGCCGTATTCAGATAACCTTTGTAATTGCTCAAAGTCGTCGCAGAAAGACCGACGGCGCTGTTGACAGCCTCGGTGAGAGGATTGAAAAGGTCTCTAATGACTATCAAATGATTTTGTGCCTTAAGTAAGGCCTCGTCTAGCTCGCTCTCAGTAAAGGAAAGACGATTAATCTCGTTTTTAAATTCTTGAAGATGATAGCCAGCAATTGCCCTTTGCCATTCAGAATCAAATTCGGCTTGCTGATTGGTGGTAAGAAAGGTAAGTTGTGGATTAGTGGTTAAGTCATTAGAAAATAAATCATCAATCTGTCTATTCAGAGCATCTTCTGCTTTAGTATAAGCGTCTTGAAGAAGATTCTCAATTGTATTATAGATATTAGTCAAATCATTTTCGGCTTTAATTTTAACGTCAATGAGATTTTTTTCTGCATTCTCAACGCTTTTTTCAGCGCTCCTTACCTCTGTTTCCGCTAATTGAATTTCTTCTTGGCTAGCACCAGTTTTCAGTAAATCAAGTCTAGCTTTAGCAGCTTCAAGAGCAGCTTTTTGCTGAAGAAGTTGAATTTGTAAATCTAAGTCATCTAATTTAATTAAAGTTTGTCCTAATTTGACTTGATCACCAACTTTAACGAGAATGTTTTTAACTCGACCATTTGTCTCAAATTGAAGATCAATTTTTTGACTTGGTCTTACTGTCCCCGTCGCCGAAACTACTTGCTCAATCTCACCTCTTTTAACTATCACTAATTCATAAGAAATCTTTTTAGGTTTAAAAATTAAAAAACCAATCAAAACCAGAGAGATGAGAGTAAAAAGAATCAAAATTGTTTTTTTCATAAATTTTGACTTAAATTAACGATTTTCTAATTTTAACAAAAAAAGAAAACCTGCCAAGTCTACTAACTAAGCAGTTCTCCTATCTGAAAGTAATTATTTTCGACTATTGGACAGCGGATAAGGCATCAACTAATCCCCAGCCATAATAGAAATGGTTAAAACCAGCAGGACCTAGATCCCAAGCTATATTTTGCAGTCTGACTTGAATTTCGTCAGGCTCGCAGCGACTAATTGTCCCTACCAACAATAAGCCTCTAGCTGATTTCTAATTTTGAAATGACTAAACGTCTTTTGTTTTCCTTATCGTGTCTTATAATTAAAAGTTAAAATTAGATCAATTTTTATTCTCTTCAGAACTTGCCTTCTTTAATCTTTCCATAATGGCTCTACCCACTCCTTTCTCTGGCACTGCTTCAGCAAAAATCACTTCTGCTTCCGATTCATCTAATTGATGAAGAGCGTCAAAAAAATTACTCGCTGCTTCTTTTAAATCGCCCTTTGGCGATAAAATTTTAAAAGCGGTAAATCTATTTTTGTTCTTTACCTGACAAAAGGCTAAGAAACTAATTTTCTTTTTTAATTTATTTTTAAAAATTTCTTCCTCGTTTTTGACAATTTTTAATGGCTTAAAGGGTGAATAATGAGTAGGAAGATTACCAGGCGCTAAAATTTTTTTTTGTTTTTTTAAAATTTCCACTGGACCAATAACCTTTTTAATTTCCTCAATGGGTAAACTACCTAATCTTAAAATTTTTGGTTTTCGATCAATAAAAAGAATTGTTGATTCTAAGCCATAAGCTGTTTTCCCGCCGTCTAAAATTATTTTAATCCTTTTACCAATTTGTTTTTGAACATGCTCGGCTTTAGTTGGACTTAATTTACCAAATAAATTAGCACTTGGAGCAGCAATAGGTGCGCCAAGTTCTTGGATTAAAGAAAGAGAAACCAGGTTGGCTGGCATTCTTACCGCCACTGTCTCTAAACCAGCTGTGACTAAATAAGGCACCTTTCTCTTTTTGGGCAAAATAAGTGTCAATGGTCCGGGCCAGAATTTAGCCATTAATTTAAAAATGAATAGCTGATTAATTTTAGCTACTTCTTCTAATTGCCTCAAATTAGCAATATGAACAATCAGTGGATCAAAAAGGGGTCTTTTTTTCACTTCAAAAATTGTTGCCACTGCCCTTCTGTCATAAACATTAGCCCCCAAACCGTAAACTGTTTCTGTCGGGAAAGCCACAACCTCACCCCTTTTCAATAAGCGAGCTGCTTTTTTGACATTTTGGCCAGAAAAACCATTAAGAATTTTAGCCATAGATTGTTTTTTAACTTTTATATTATACAAAAAAATGGTATAATGAAAAGAGATGAAAGAAGCATTATTATATGAAAAATTAGCCAATAAAGTTGTCCGTTGTCAGGCTTGTGCTCATCGATGTTTTATTGCGGAAAAAAAACGAGGTTTTTGTGGCGTCAGAGAAAATCAAGGCGGTAAACTTTACTCCCTAGTTTATGGTAAAGTTATTGCCTGCCATATTGATCCCATTGAAAAAAAACCCTTTTTTCATTGGTTACCTGGTAGTTATTCTTTATCAATCGCTACTGTTGGTTGCAATTTTCGCTGTCTTCATTGTCAAAATGCGGATATTTCTCAAATGCCTCGTGATGCTGATGGTCAAATCTTAGGCGAGGTAATGTCACCCCAAGAAATCGTTGATTTGGCCAGGAAAAATAATTTACCAAGCATCTCTTATACTTATACCGAGCCGACAGTCTTTCTTGAATTTGCCCTCGAAACAATGAAGTTAGCAAAAAAAGAAAATTTGAAAAATAACTGGGTGACTAATGGTTATTTAAGTGAAAAAACTTTAAGATTAATTAGCCCATATTTAGATGCTGCTAATGTTGACTTAAAATTTTTTTCTGATGACTTATATCAAAAAATTTGTGGCGCCACATTACAGCCCGTCTTAGACTCTTTAAAATTAATGAAAAGAAAAAAAATTTGGCTTGAGGTAACCACTTTAGTTATTCCTGGTTATACTAATCAAGACAATCAATTTGAAAAAATGGCTACATTCATTAAAAACGAATTAGGCCCAGAGACACCATGGCACATCTCTCGTTTTTATCCAGCTTACAAAACGATAAATCTTTCGCCGACGCCGCCAGAAATGATTTATCAGGCCTACGAAATTGGCAAAAAAATTGGTCTAAAATATGTCTATGTTGGTAATCTACCTGGCGATGAAAAGGAAAATACTTATTGTCCAAAATGTGGTCAATTAAATATCAAAAGAATTGCTTATGAAATTGAAAGATTTGATCAAGAAGGTAAATGTCGACGATGTCAAGAGAATTTAAATTTAATTTTAAAATAACAGTTGTGGATAACTTAAATTAGCAGTCTTGACTGAAGAGTGCTAATAATATATAATAAAATAAATAAAAATTAAATTAGAAATCGAAAAATCTTTTATTTATTTTCTTTAATCTTTAATTTTGACAAAGTGCTTATGGATAACTTTACTTTAAAAGCCCAGGAAGCCATTCAACAAGCCCATACCATTGCTATGGAAAAGGAACAACAACAAGTTGATTCTCCTCATCTTTTTTTGGCTTTACTTTCTCAAGAAGAGGGTGTAGTGGTGGCTGTTTTAAAAAAAATGGGACTGCCAATTGAAAAATTAAAAGCCAGAACTGAAAGTGCTATTGCCTTACTGCCGCGAGTTATCGGATTTGGTGGAGTGGCCGAAATTTACATCTCACCAATTTTGAAAAAAATAATTTTTCAGGCAACTCGCGAAGCCAACCAACTAAAGGATGAATATGTTAGCACCGAACATCTGCTTTTAGCCCTAGCCTCTGTCCCTTCTATTGTTAAAGACCTTTTGATTGAATTTGGGGCTAACTATGATTCGATTCTGAAAACGTTAGCTGAGGTTCGTGGTACAGAACGAGTGACTGAACCAGAGCCAGAATCAAAATATCAGGCTTTGGAAAAGTATACGACAAATCTAACTGAGCTGGCACGCCAGAAAAAAATTGATCCGATTATTGGTCGCGACGAAGAAATCCGTCGTCTAATGCAGGTTCTTTCCCGACGAACAAAAAATAATCCAGTTTTAATTGGTGAGGCCGGTGTCGGTAAAACTGCCATTGCTGAAGGTTTAGCCCAAAGAATTGTTGCCGGTGAGGTTCCTGAGTCATTAAAAGATAAAGAAATTATTAGCTTAGACTTGGGTGGTTTAATTGCTGGCACTAAATATCGCGGCGAATTTGAAAATCGTTTGAAAGCCGTTTTAAGAGAAATAAAAAGAGCGGCCAATTATATTTTGTTCATTGATGAATTGCATACTTTAGTTGGTGCCGGAGCGGCTGAAGGTGCCGTTGATGCTTCAAATATGTTAAAACCGGCTTTAGCCAAAGGTGAGCTTCGTTGTATTGGCGCTACGACTTTCAAAGAATATCAACGTTATATTGAACGCGATCCAGCCCTAGAGCGACGCTTTCAACCAGTCTATGTTGATGAACCAACGATTGAGGAAGCAATTGCTATTTTGCGCGGTATTAAGGAAAAATATGAAGTTCATCACGGGGTAAAAATTTCTGATGAAGCTATTATTGCTGCTGTTAAACTTTCGGCTCGCTATATCACAGAAAGATTTTTACCTGATAAAGCTATTGATTTGATGGATGAAGCTTGTTCTTATTTGAGACTGGAAATTGAATCTGAACCAGAAGAATTAGATCGCTTAAAAAGGAAAATCAAACAGTTAGAAATAGAATTAGTTGCTTTAGAAAAGGATAAAAAAGCCCAAACAAAAATTAGCAGTTTGAAAAAAGAAATAGCGAAATTGAAAGAAAAAAGTCAAGCTTTTGAATTGCGCTGGCAATATGAAAAAGAAATTATTACCGCTATAAAAAAAGCTAAAGGAGAAATCGATCGGTTAAAACAAGAGTTAGAAATCGCTGAAAGAGAAGCCAATTTGGAAAAAGTAGCGGAAATCAAATACGGTAGAATTCCCACTTTAGAAAAAGAAATTAAAGATCAAGAAAAGAAATTAGCCAAAATTCAAGCCAAACAACGACTACTCAAAGAGGAGGTTAATACTGAAGACATTGCAAAAATTGTTGCTCGTTGGACGGGCGTGCCAGTCGAAAAAATGTTGGAAGAAGAAACAGAAAAATTAGCCAAAATGGAAGCAGAAATTCATAAGCGTTTAATTAATCAAGAAGAGGCTGTCAAAGCCGTAGCTGATGCTATCAGGCGTTCACGAGCTGGCGTGGCAGAAGAAAATCGACCGATTGGTTCATTTATGTTTCTTGGCCCTTCTGGTGTCGGTAAAACAGAATTGGCCCGCTCGCTAGCCGATTTCTTATTTAACGATGAAAATGCTTTAATCCGTCTTGATATGAGCGAGTATATGGAAAAACATGAGGTAGCAAAAATCATTGGCTCGCCGCCCGGTTACGTTGGTTACGAAGAGGGCGGACAACTGACAGAAAAAATTCGTCATCGACCATATTCAGTTTTACTTTTTGATGAAATTGAAAAGGCCCATCCTGACGTTTTCAATCTTTTATTACAGATCCTTGATGAAGGCCGTTTAACTGATGCCAAAGGCCGAACCGTTAATTTCAAAAATACCATTATTATTATGACCTCTAATCTTGGCTCAGAGACGATTCAAGATTTTGCCAAAAAATGTGCTCTTGGTTTTGTTTCTGATCGAGAAAAACTAGATACGGAAGAAAAAGTCAAAGAAAAAATTCAAGAGGCTCTTAAAGAGAGATTTCGACCTGAGTTTCTAAATCGGTTAGATGAGATTATTATCTTTCATGCTTTAAACAAAGAGCAAATAGAAAAAATTGTTGATTTGCAATTAAATTTAGTCAAAAAAAGATTAGAAGAGAAAAACATCAAAATTGAGGTTAGTCCAGAAGCAAAAAAGATGATTGCCGAACGCGGCTTTGACCCAATTTTCGGCGCCCGACCATTAAAAAGAGTTATTCAAAAAGAAATTTTAGATAAACTAGCCTTAGAAATTGTCAGGGGAAAAATTAAAGATGGAGATAAGGTAAAGGTAGTGGTAGAAAAAGATAAAATTGTGATTAAATAAATTTCAAATTTCAAACAAAAAATTCAATTCAAAAAAGCGAATAATGTTTAATAATTTCCAGGCTAACAACCTCAAAATCAACCGTCTTATTTTTTATAACGATCGTTATGAATTATAAGACGATTGGTTGGTAGTTTTTTTTCGGTTGAACCAGTAAGATTTAATCATTCAAAAATCAAAAGTATCAGATGTAGAATTTCATTGCTTAAACGAGATAACTTTGAAAAATTCAACATTCTTTTTTCAGATTTTAAAAAACCCCTTTAGTCTCGCACAAACCAAAGGGGTTTTTGGACTTTTAGCTAGCGGTGTTCACGGTGTTTGCGCCGTTTCGCTTGTGTTTGGCGTCGTCGAAGTTCTACCCGGATGGCTCATTTTAATAATTAATAATTGGCCGTTGAATTGTACTCGAATAGTCTTGAACAGTGTGGGCAGACCAAATAAATAAACCAATTACGTGCTTTTCGGTCGGAGTAACCCGAAGTAATAATTTTATATCTTTTAGTTGCCCCTCCACAATAGGGGCATTTGATTTTATTTTCTTTCATTTTCGTTTTCTTCATTTTCTTTTCTTTCATTTTTTCTCACCTCTCTTTCTATGAGATTTTAATTATTTTACTCCTTGCTCTTACTCTATCACCTCTTCTTCTTGTCAAGGGGAGAAGTTTTTGCTAAAATCTTAATAAATATTTAAATATGCGAAAAGTTTTAATTATTTTTGTCATTTGTCACTTATCATTTGTCATTAATTTGCCTGCTTTAGCAGCAAATTTCAATCCAGATTATCTGATTTCTGATAAAGAACTGACGCATCACAAAGCCATGACACTGGAAGAAATTGATCTTTTTTTAAAAAAATTCAATGGGGCCTTGGCTAATTATTATACTCAAGATATTGACGGTCGAGTAAGATCAGCCAGTGAAATTATTTTTAAAGCGGCTCAGCGATATAAAATCAACCCTCAAGTTCTAATTACTCTTTTACAAAAAGAACAAACGCTGCTGACGAAAAAGGCTTCTAAACCAACCCAATATGACTGGGCAATGGGGTTTGCCTGTTATGATGGTCGGGCACCGATTGAATTATTTCGTGGATTTGCCCGTCAGGTTGATCGGGCGGCTTGGCGGCTAAGATATTTTTTAGAACATCCCTGGCAATTTGTTTTTCGACCAGGTCAGATTTACAAAATCTCTGGTCTTTTTGTTATTCCCCAAAATTTAGCCACCGCTGCTTTATACAATTACACCCCTCACGTTTTTGGCAATCAACTTTTCTGGCGAATCTGGCGTCAGTGGTTTGGTCAAGAATTGGGGCCAATTGAAAATAATACTTTAGTTAAATTAAAAAATGAACCAGGTATCTGGTTGATTCAAAATGGCAAACGTCGGCCATTTTATTCAAAAAATGTTTTTTTAGCCAATTTCTCATTGAAAAACGTAAGAATCATTCCAGAGAAAGAGCTTTTGAAGTATGAAATTGGTGAACCAATGGATTTTCCTAATTATTCTCTTTTAGAAAACGAAAAGGGAGAAAGATATTTAAAAGTTGATAACGAAGTCAGATTTGTCCCTGACAATATTTTCCGAGAAATTGGTTTTAATCCAGAGGAAGTGATAAAAATTTCTGATAGAGAATTAAAAAGATATAAATTAGGCAAACCCGTCCTTTCCCCTTATCCAACAGGTGTCCTACTTCAAGATTCGAGTTCTGGCGCAGTCTATTTTGTCAAAGATGAATTTAAGTATCCAATTTTTACTAAAGAAATTCTACTCGCTAATTTCCCTTATGATCGAATTATTAAGGTAAAACCTGAAAGATTGGCTGAATTCATCTTAGGTGAACCGGTAAAATTTAGAGACGGTAGTTTACTCAAAACAGCCACCAGTGATATTGTCTATCTGATTTCCGAGGGTAAAAGGAGGCCAATTGCCTCACCGGCTGTTTTTGCTGAATTTGGCTATCAATGGGAAAGTGTCATCACTGTCCGAGAGGAGATTTTAAATTTACATCCTTTGGGCGAACCAGTGGAAATGGTTGATGGAATACAATAGAACGAAAACCTTAAGCACCAAAGTTCAAACAAATACCAGTATCCAGTGACCAAAATTCTCAATGTTTTGAATCTAGTAGAATAATTAAAAATTTAATCTTATGTCTCTAGTTTTTTCTTCAATTTGTCCTCATCCACCAATTATTATCCCAACGATTGGGCAAGAAAATCTGTCAGCAGTTAAAAAAACAATTAAAGGATTAGAAAAATTAGAAAAAGATTTTTCACGAGTCAAGCCAGAAACAGTTATTGTTATCTCGCCTCACGGAGTCATTTACGCTGATAGTTTTTCTCTGAATTTTTCTGAAAATTACTCTGGTAATTTTCAATCATTTGGTGATTTTACTACTAATTTAAACTTTAATCCCGATTTAGAATTTCTTCATCATCTCAAAGAAAAAATTGAAGAAAAATTACCGGTTGTTTTAGTCAGTGAAAAAAATCTTGATCATGGTTCTCTGGTTCCTCTTTATTATTTAACTAAAAATCACCAGCCAAAGATTATCCCCATTGGCTACTCATTTTTAGATTTTGAAACTCATTTAGAATTGGGTAAAATTTTAAAAGAAGAAATTTCTGCCTCGCGAAAGAAAATTGGTGTCATTGCTTCAGGTGATCTTTCTCACCGAGTCACACCAGAAGCACCAGCTGGTTATTCACCAAAGGGTGGGATTTTTGATAAGAGGTTAATCACTCTCTTGAAAAATAAAAATTTAAAAGGAATTTTAGAAATGGATAAAAATTTAATTGAAGAGGCTGGCGAATGTGGATTAAGATCCTTTTTAATCCTTTTGGGCATTTTAGAAAAAATAAACTATAAGCCAGAAGTTTATTCTTATGAAGCACCTTTTGGTGTGGGCTATTTAGTCATGAATTTCCGATTGTGAAAATTTCGATGGTCAAAATCAATGAATTTTTGAAGTATGATTGCTAAAATCATTCCCTTCACTCGGCTACCATATTTTGTCGTCTCTCATCAGGAAAAAAGAGAAGTTTCTTTTTTTGATTACCAAGTACCAAAAGAACTAGAAGAAAAAATTAGACTTGATCAAATCGTAAAAATATATTTTCGTAACAAAAAAATTAATGGTTTAGTCGTTGGTCTAAAAAAAACATCGAAAGAAAAAAAGCTAAAACCAGTTGAGGGAATTGTTTTTGAGGAGAGTCTAATAACGAAAGATCAGTTAAAACTTTTCAAATGGCTTTCTTCTTTTTATTTTGCCTCACTCCCGACTATTCTTAAAACCTCTCTTCCTCAGCCAGTAAAGAGGTCAACCATTGATCATAATCATTGCATTCTGCAGAGAGAGAGTTTAAAAATCTCTAAGAAATTCTTACCTGAACTCAAAAGAATAATTAATATCTTTATTACTTCAAAAAGAAAAAAATTTTACCTTCTCTGGAATGAGCCATTTAAAAAACTGGCTTTTTATTATGCGGTGATAAAAAAAACGATAACTAAAAAGCAGAAAGTTTTAATTTTACTGCCAGAGATTGATCAAATTAATTTTTTTTTAAAGTATTTAGGTCAACTAACGAATAGAATTTCTATTTTACATTCTCAACTAAAAAAGTCCGAGATTTGGCAAAATTGGCAAAAAATTATCCGTCAAGAAGTAGATTTAGTCATTGGTACAAGAATGGCAATTTTTGCGCCAATAAGTAATTTGGGCTTAATTATTCTTGAAGATGAAGAAAATGATTTACATCGTTCTAAACAATTTCCTTATTATGATACTCGCCTCATTGCATGGAAACTAACGAAATTGAATAAAATAAAGTTAATTTTTTCTTCGCCAGCGCCGCGCGTTGAAACTTATTGGCAAACATTTATCCAGGGTAAGTTTTTTCCTTTAGACTTGAGAGATATTAGAAAAACAAAAATGAAGTTAGTTGATATGGTTGAAGAAATGAGGAAGGGAAATTTTTCACCCTTGAGCGATGATTTAAAGGACAGAGTCATCAAGACTATAAAAAATAATCGGCGAGTTATTATCTATTTAAAAAGAAAAGGATTTACTACTTTTAATTTTTGTCAGGATTGTGGGTATCTTTTTTCATGCCCGCGTTGCGATTTACCTTTGACCGCCCATAAAAAAAATAAAATTTACTATCTTCTTTGCCACCATTGTGGCTATGAAGAAGAATTACCTTTAAAATGTCCAGGTTGTCAGGGCGTGGAAATAAAAATGAAGGGTTTGGCTATACAGAAAATTGAAGAAATTTTGTCTTCAATTGGACAAGTTAAAAGTATAGATATGGGCACTAAAGATAGGACACTCAATAAAGAAATTATTATTACTACCCTTCCGTTTTGGCGAGACTTCGAAAGCAAGTGGATGGAAAATATTGGTCTAGTTGGTTTAATCAATACTGATACTCTACTCAACCAGCCCGATTTCCGCTCTTCGGAAAAAGTTTTTCAAGAATTAGTCGGTATAATTAACTGGATAAATTATTTTAAAATTCCTTTCATCATTCAAACTTGGTCAAAGAATAACCCGGCCATTGAAAATGCTTGTCTATCAGATTTTAAAAATTTTTATCAACAGGAATTAGAAGTAAGAAAAGAGTTTTTATACCCACCGTTTCAAAGGTTTTTTAGATTAACCCTTCAAGAAGAAAGGTGGCAAAAATTAAAAAGAGTTTCAGAAGACTTCGAAAAAAATTTTGCTAAAATAAAAAATCAAAATATCAAAATTTTCTCTTACTCTATTCCTCCTCGCCGAAAAAAAACTTTTGAAAAAAGTTATCTTATCAAAATAAAAAATCTCCATCCTCTTTCACCCTTACCAAACGAAATAAAAAAAATTCTTCCTCAAAATTCCTTTTTAGAACCACACTAAATTTGTCAAAATAGACACAACGGCGTTCACAATAAATTTTTGACCATATCTTCCACTCATTCATTGCAGAAGATATTTGTTATAGAAGAGAGTGCTTTTTTTTAATTATCTTGAGTCCTTCTTCGTAATTTTTAATAGCTTTTGGTTTCAAAATTTTAAATGGAAAAATGTGCCATGGTAGACGATAAAGAAAAGAAGGCAGCCAGGAGCTTAAACCAATTTTCCTTGGTTTAACAGTAAATAAAATTTCTGGAATTCTTATCCCTCGATAACCTTTTTCTAACATCGTTAGCCATAAATCCCAATCTTGAAATTTGGTTAAAGATTCATCAAAGCCGGGAAAATGTTCGCGTCGAATTAGAGACATCATCGAAATATATGGCATTTTTTTTAATCTTTCAGAATCAAAATCAAAACTGGGAAAAACTTTCCAGCCAAATTTAAAGGAAGAGTAGGCATAACTTGCTTCTGGATGCTCTTTTAAAATTTTTACCATTTTCTCTAAACAATCGTTTTTTAACTCAACATCGGCATCGCAGAAAAATAAAAAATCGCCTTTTGCTTCTTGGAAACCGCGATTGCGAGCGCTATTGGCCCCCTTTCTTTCTTGATTAATAATTTTAATTCTTCCTGGCCACCTTTTTTCTGTTTTTTCTAATTTTTTTTTCGTATCATCAGTTGAACCATCATTGACAATAATCACTTCAAAATTCTGATAAGTTTGATAGAAAATAGTTTCCAGTGTATTTAAAATAGTATTACCGTGTTGATAGGTTGGGATGATAACAGAAATCATTTTACCCTCTGGCTATTTAATTATCTTTAAATTTTCACTAATTAAACGACGACACCCCTCCTCTTCTAAAGTTTTGATGCAAAATTTCCTGACGAATTTTTAAATTCTACGCTCGGGCGGAAACGGAGAAAAAGCAAGATGGCGGAGTGAAAAATGGAAAATATAAAATATACTAATTAAGCTGCGGGGCTTGGATTCGAACCAAGATTAACGGGTCCAGAGCCCGCTGTCCTACCGTTAGACGACCCCGCAAGCAGCATAAAATCCTAAATCCGAAACAATATTTAAATATTTAAATCCAAAATTAAAGCTGGTAACCGGTAAAACTCTTTTAATTAGTTTACTACACCAGCTGAACCCAAAGAACATATCTTAATAGTGGCTAATTCAAGAGGTAGTTGAGGAATCTCGGCGTATTCTAAAGAAACTTTTACCTTGATTAATTCTTCAATCATTTTAACTAAATAGTTAATCGACGTTTCTTTGGCCAAAACTAAAATTTTTTCTTCTATCTTCTCATCTAAAGAAAATGAATATTTTTCAGGATTAAAACCGATTTTTATCAAAAGCATTTTCCTTAAAAATTCAATCAGGTCTAAATTAAATTGTTTTAAATCAATCCCCTCTTCTAATAATTGATTAATTAAGTCAATGGCTCGGTGAAGATCTTTTTTAAATAAATATTCAGCGAGTTGGCTGACTTTTTCTAAATCGGAACGAGGTAGAATAATTTCTGCCTCTGCGGAAGTGATTTCTTTATCACCTAAAGAGAGAACTTGGGCTAATAAACTTTCGGCATCACGAACAAATCCCTGCGATTGACGAGCGATATTTTTCAAAACTTTTTCTTCAACTTTAACTCCTTCAAGTTTAACGATTTTCTTTAATCTTTCGAGAATTTCTGGCAAAGACACTTTGCTAAAATTAAATTTCTGGCATCGCGAGACAATAGTAAAAGGCATTTTATGAATTTCGGTCGTCACTAAAATAAAAACAACATAGGACGGTGGCTCTTCTAAGGTTTTTAGTAAAGCATTAAAGGCGTCGGGTGTAATTTGATGGGACTCATCAATAATAAAAATTTTATATTTACCAACAGCTGGAGGAAAACGAACGCTTTCTCTTAATTCTTTGATTTCGTTAATACCTCGATTAGAAGCAGCATCGATTTCAATAAAATCTAATGATTTCCCGGCTATAATCTCCTGACAGGAAAAACATTGATTACAAGGCTCACTTTGTCCCTCTTTTCTATTTTGACAATTGATGGCTTTAGCAAAAATTCGGCCAAGAGTCGTTTTACCAATACCCCGTGGCCCATAAAACAAATAGGCGTGAGAAATTTTTCCCATTTTAATTTCATTTTCTAAAGTTTTTTTGACATGTTCTTGACCAATGACTTCGGAAAAAGTTTGTGGTCGATATTTTCGATATAAAGCGAGAGCCATAATAAAAAAACATGATTAATTGACATTGATTATAAATTTTTCTCTAAACCAATATCCTGTCTGGCTGGTACGCCGAGTTGAGAGCGTTCTAGAATTTCTTTTTCAACAATAGCCTTTGGTCGACCATATTTCAAACGAGAAATTTGACGAATAGCTTCGGCAATTTTTCGATCACCGACCTTTGGTGGTAAGGTGACCATATTAAAAGGTCGAGTGGGTTGATTATTCACTAAAAGCTTGACATAGGCATTAAATTTTTCCACATTAATCAAATCATATTCATTAAAGACTGGTTTATATTCTTTAGCTAAAATTTCCGCATCCTCAATACCAATTTTAAAAGTAATCATCGTGCCAACCGTGCCTAAAACTGCATCGCGAATCCTTGCCTCGCCGCCACCGCCGCCAACTACCGAAGAAGAAACTAACAGTTGTCCTAAATACTGATGAGCCATAGTAAGATTTAATCGGTATTTTCTTGCCTCTGATAAAATGGTGGCAATGGAATCAGTAATAAAGTTCTGAAACTCGTCAATATATAAATAAAAATCTTTTCTCTCAGCTTCGGGTAAGTCAGCTCGTGCCATAGCCGCCATTTGTAATTTTGAAACGATAACTAAACCTAAAAGATTGGCGTTAACTTCACCGATTTTTCCTTTTGAAAGATTGACTAATAAAATTTTTTGTTTATCCATCACTTCGCGAAAATCAATACCTGAATGAGCTTGGCCAATAATGTTTCTCATCATTTCATTCTCGACAAAGCGACCAACCTTAGAAATCAAATAACCTAACATTTCTGATTTATGAAACTCGGTCGTTCTAGCCATTTCTTTTTCCCAAAAAGCGCGAACAATCGGATCTTTTAATTTGGCTGTCCAGGCTTTAGCATAATCGGGATCAGAAAACATTCTGGGGATTTCAGCAATTGTGCCTGGATTTTCTCGATCGGCCATTAAAGTTAACATTACGTTTCTCATATTATGTTCAAACATTGGACCAATAATTTCTGGCGGAAAGAGTTTATAAAAAATGGCAATCATTTCTTGAACAGCAAAGTCTTTCTGTTCTTCGGTTTTTGCTTCTAACATATTTAAACCGATTGGTCTTTCCGTATCTGAAGCATCAAAAAGAATGACATCTTCAACCCTTTCTCGAGGAACCGAACCTAAGATATCTTCAATTAAATCACCGTGTGGATCAATTACTCCAACACCTTCGCCATTGCAAATATCTTGTTTGACCATATTAGAAATCAAAACAGTTTTGCCGGTACCAGTTTTACCGATAATATAAACGTGACGACGGCGATCATCTCTTTTTATTCTAATCAAAGTTTCTTTACCACGATAGATATTTTTACCTAAAATAATTCCTTCTTTTGGCACTTCAACTGGCGCTGGGGCCTTTCGTGCGATCAGCCAACGAATGTTGGGTGTCTCAGTCGTCGGCAAAGGAAAATGGAAAATACTCGTTAATTCTTCAGTATTTAAAATAAAAGACCTTTTTTCGTCAATATTTCGATAAATAAAATCCTGACAAATTGTTTCTGGTCGCGAGACAAAATGAGGTTGAAAGCCATTACCATATTCATAAATAGTATACTGATGAAATGAATTAGTAATCGTTTCTAGATAACGTTGAGCCTGTTCTTTTGTCTTCGCTGAAACAATAATTCTAATGTTAATATCGAGACCGGCTTTTGAATTTTTGTTTTCAATACTTTTAACAATTTCTTGATCCATCGGCGAAAGTTGTTTTGGTTTTTCTTCTATTTCCTTCTCTTTCTTTTTTTCCTTTGGCAAAGCATAAGTTGTAAAATCAGCCATAAATTTGACTAATGGATTGGCGCCGGCCGCTCTCATCGCTTGTTTTAAATTTTTTCCCTGCTGCATTTCTCGAGCGACCTTGGCGGGAAAACGATGCCATTCTTTTTTTGCCGAACGAGCTATAATTTGAATAGCAGCCGAATCACCTTCTTCTATTTTAGTTAGAGAATTGGTGATGGCATTTAAGGGATCAACATTTAAGTTAAGATAGGTTTTAATTGGCAAAATGTGAGATTTTTTTAAAGTTAAAAAACTAGCTAAAATGACACTCTTGGGCGAAAAAAGATTATAATCTTCAACCTCTTCAATTTGGGCACTGGGAAATTGAGCATGAATTTGTTGCTCAGTATAATTAGCAAGATAGCGTGGCACGACCATATAAAAAGAAATGAGACCTTCTTTATCTCTGACAATTTCAAGTGAGAAATGGTCATGTCGGCCAAAGAAAAAGGTTTTCAATGACCTGTCGACTGGGAGACCACCTAAATTATCTAAAAAGGTTTCAGCCGGGCTCAAATAGTCTTTAATTTCTTTTTTTTCTTTTTCTTCTTCGAGTGATTCTTTGGGTAGAGTAATTAAAAAAACAACCTTATTAAAAATTTGTTGATAAAAACCAATTTTTCTGAAAATTATTCTTAAGCAACTGATGAAAAGAATGAGAGACAGTAAAATGATGCCAAAATAAATTAAAAATTTTCCCAATAAGAGCAGGTTGGCGGCTTGAGAAATTTCTGGAAGGTCTGTTTGAAGTGTTGGCAACGATCTCATAGTCTTTGGTTTATAAAAAATCTTTGGTCATTAATTGGTCATGAATTGTCCCACTTTTTTCTTTTTTCAGCTAAAAGAAGAATTTTGTCAGTTTTTATTTTTGCTTCCTGAATCAAAAACAATTTGTTAATACCAGGAATCATTTTGACGAGCATCAACAACCAATCTCGAATAAGGATCATAATTTTTTTTATATTGATTTTAATCTCACGGAGAAGTATTTCTATTTTTGAAGCCGTCTCTTCGCCCTTTTTTCTAAAAATTAATTTTTGTTCAGCCGTTAAAGAATTATAAATTTCGTCTAAGTTTTCTGAAAGAATTTGTTCAATCTCAATAAGAATTGGAGACTTTTCTCTTTTTGGCGGAAGCAAAACTTCTTCGACTGGCGTAGGAAGGGTAACGGCTGGCGGTGGAGCGGTCGTTAGTATTTCACCCCCCCCTTCTATTTTCGCTTCTTTCTCTTTTTCTGTTTCCGTCTCTTTTTCTGGTGGGGTAATGACCTCTTTTTTTTCAGACTTTTCAGAAATATCTTCTCTTTCTTCTTTTTTAAAAGGAAAAATAGCCATAAATTTAGAATTTATATTAGAATAGATTAATTAATAATATCTTAAAATATCCGCAAATATCCACCAAAGACATTTAAAAGACATTTAAATATTAGCAATTTAAAAAAATAGGTCAAACTAAATAAAAAACGGGGCTACTCCGATTCGAACGGAGATCAACGGTTTTGGAGACCGCTATTCTACCATTGAACTATAGCCCCATGGTTGATTGCCGGTTTTTATATAATTATTTCGTTTCTTTGTGTAAAGTATGTTTTCGACAACTTGAACAAAATTTTTTTAGCTCTAAACGATTTTTAATTTTTTTCTTATTTTTTCTTGTATAATAATTTATCCGATGACAATCAGAACATTCTAATTTAACTAAATTTTCTTTAATTCTTCCCATAAAATTTAATTATTAATTTCTTAGCCAGCGGTCGGACTCGAACCGACAACCCACTGTTTACAAAACAGTTGCTCTTCCTGTTGAGCTACACTGGCAAATTTATTTTTGGTATTTGGGCGGGGGAGGACTCGAACCTCCGAAGTCCAAAAGGACCCCAGATTTACAGTCTGGTGCAATTGCCGCTATGCGACCCGCCCATTTTTACTAAAGCCCACTCGCGGACTTGAACCGCGGACCTACTCCTTACCATGGAGTTGCTCTGCCAGCTGAGCTAAGTGGGCAAATTCTTAATTTTTTCTTCCCACTCACTAATCTTTTGATTTTCCGGATTCACTTCTTTCAGTTTAGTAAGGTATTTTTTTGCTTCCTCTTTTTTCTTTAAAATTATAGAGTTTTCTATTAAAAAGTCAAGAATTTTTGGATTATTTGGTTCAAACTCTAAAGCTTTTTTAAAATAAAAAAGAGATTTTTTTTCGTTTTCTGTTTTTTGATAAAAATTTCCTAAATCGATGAGGCGATTAATTAACTCTACAACTAAATCTTTGGGAATGCCCTCCTTCTTTCTTTGAAACCTTTGCCACCACTTTATTGACTGCCAGGTCAAATCTAAAAGATGTTTTAAATTTTTTTCCGCCAAAGAAAATTTATTTTGAATAAAATAGATTTCGGCTAAATTTTTAAAAATTCTCACATCAACTGGGCTAAGAGAAGCAGCTTCAAGAAATTTTTTTTCTGCTTCTAAATAATTATTCGTTGCTAAAAGTTTTTCTCCTTGTTCAATAAGAGATTTTACCTCTGCTTCTAATGCGAGAGGTCTTTTCTTTAATATTTTTTCACTTTTTTCTTTTAAATATTTACTTTCTAAAGCGATAAGTTTTTTGCTTAAATTTTCTATTTTTTTCTGAAAAAATTCCTTGAAGGTCATTTTTCTTAGTTTTTCTTTTATCTTTCTTTCCAAGATAAAAATTTTTAATTTTCTCTGTCTCTCTTTTAAATTTTTTTGCTCTTCAATGTTAACTGGAATTAAAAGTTTACTGAAAATAATTTTTAGACAGAAAAGAAAAGAAAAGGAAGCAATTAAAATTAAAAAAATGTCAATCATGGTAATTAATGAATAGTTTTTAACTATTGGTTCTGGTTATCTAGTTATTAGTTATTTTAAAACTAGGACCAATAAACTAAGACTAAATAAAAACTCATGGCCAATAACTAATAAACTAGGCTTTGCCGAGGCTACTAAATATCTCAATTTTCTTCTCAACAAGTCGCTTAACTGCCTCGATAGAGTGAGATAAAATTTTTCTTGGATCAATTTCCTTTTTTTCTTTTTTTAAAAATTCTTTTAATGCTGTGGAAAAAGCAATATTTATTTCTGTATGAATATTGATAATTCTTATCCCTAAAGAAATGGCTTTTTTAATCTCTCTTTTTTCCAACCCTGAGGCGCCATGAAGAACAAGAGGAATTTTTACTTTTGCAGAAATTTCTTTGAGTCGGGGAAAATCCAATTTTATCGGATGCTCCATTTTCCAAACGCCATGAACATTACCAATCCCAACGGCCAAGGTATCAACTTTTGTTTTCTTAACAAACTGATAAGCTTCATTAGGGTCAGTTAAAAATTCTTCTCGATGATACTGAAATCTCCTGATATCAGAAATAGTCTTTGGTACCCTGCCAATTTCTCCTTGAACCAAAACGCCGTAGCGATGAGCATATTCAACAACCTTTTTTGTCAAGGCCACGTTTTCGTCAAAGGGCAGCTCTGAAGCATCAATCATAATAGAAGAAAAACCAGACTGAATACATTCGACAGCTGAATGAAATGTTTCGCCGTGATCAAGATGAAGAACAACAGGAATGGAAGGAACGACGTTTTGAGCTATTGTCTTAACAAGATGAGTAATCGGTTTAAGGCCGGCGTAACGAATCGAACGAGCACTCACTCCGATAATAATCGGTGATGATTTTGCCTTTGCCGCCAAGGCCACCCCCAAGGTAGTCTCTAAATTATGAGTGGCAAAACAACCTAAAGCATAATTTTCTTTTTCTGCTTTTTTTAAAATTTGTTTTAGGTGAACAAGCATATTTTATTTTCAATGATTAATCGAAAATTTTTTAATCATCGACAAGAATTCATCTGTTTTCAAAGAGGCGCCACCGACTAACACACCATCGACATTTTCCTGCTCCAGAAAATCACTGACATTATTTTGTTCAACACTTCCGCCGTAAATTATTCTGACATTGTTCTCAATAAAATCAATTGGTAAAAAATCAATTAATCTTTGTTTTATTACTCGATGCGTGTATTCGGCTTCGGTTGGCTCTACCGCCTGACCAGAACCAATCACCCAAACCGGTTCATAGGCAATAACGATTTGATTTTTTTCATCGAAATGAATGCCATCTAAAGCAGCTGAAACTTGTTGAATAATGACAAAGTCTTTCTGTCCAATTTGTCTCTCTTCAAACTTCTCGCCAACGCAAAGAATTGGTATTAAACCATGATTTAAAATAACTTTTACTTTTTTGTGAATCATTTCGTCATCTTCTTTAAGATAATTTCGTCTTTCAGAATGACCAACAATGATATACTTAACACCTAATTCTTTAAGCATTAAAACGGAAATTTCGCCAGTATAAGCACCCCTCTCTTCCCAAAAAACATCCTGGGCACCAAGACAAATTGGCATTTCTGTTTTTTTTATTAGTTCTCCCACCTTTGGTAAAGCAGTAAATGATGGACAGAGAACTATTTCAAGGTTGCCAAGATTTTTTATTTTTTTTAGAGCAGCTAAAATTTCTTTAGTTAGATTTTCTGTTTCTGTTAGACTAATAGACATTTTCCAGTTAGCAATGAATATTTTATTTTTCATATAAAGCAACTTAATTATTCTATATTATCTTAATGAAAGTAAAAAATCCGGTACTTATAAATGTAACAATTAAGCCAGCAATTAAAATTCCGACAAAAATTAGAAAAAGTGATTTAAGATATGGAATACCAAAGAGAAAACTGGCAATGGCACCAGTCCAGGCGCCAGTCATAGGTAAGGGAATGGCAACAAAAACAACCAAGGCTAGGTCGCCGAATTTTTGATATTTTTTGTAAAACCTGTTTCTAGTTCTTAAAAAAAGCCAGGAGAAGAATTGATGAAAAATTTTAAAATTTTTCATTAAAAATTGAGATAGGTTTGGCAAAAACCACAAAAGGAAAAAAATTGGTAAAAGGTTGCCAATGACAGAAAAAGTAAATGCTTCTAAAGGAGAAAGACGGAGCACCGAGATGGCAAAAGGAATGGTTCCCCGTAATTCATTGATTGGTAGAGTAGATAAAAGAATAGTTTGAATTTGTGGACTCATTGATTCAAATCAGAAATTCTAATTTCTAAATGATGAAATTTTTCATAATCAGGTAATTCTTTTTGACTTCTTAAACCGAGATGTTTTAGAAAATCAAAACTAATATTATAGAGTATTTTTTCGTTTTCCTTCAATTCATCAATTAAGCCTTTAACCATTAAATGTCTCAAAATAATGGAACAATTCACGCCTCTTATTTGATCGAGTTCTTCTTTGGTAATTGGACCACGATAAGCAATAATCGCCAGAGTTTCTAGAGCGGCAGGAGTAATTTCTTCTTTCATTTCATAATCTAAAAATTTTTTTACCAGTTCGCTAACACTAGGATTAGTGGCAAGTTGAAACTTGTCTTCTTTATTTAGAATAATAATGCCTCTTTCCTCCGACTGATATTCTTTCATTAATTCATCAATAGCCGCCTCAATTTCCTCTAATGGTTTTTTTGTTATCTTCGCCAGTTCTTTTTTAGAAAGAGGTCGATCAGAGACAAAGAGAATGGCCTCAAGACTTGATTTAAGACTCATAAAAATTATAAATTAGAAAAATTTTTCATCTATTTTCTTATATTTCTTATTTAATGGGCATGAGAGGATTCGAACCTCTGACCTTACGGATGTGAACCGTACGCTCTAACCAACTGAGCTACATGCCCAACAACTATTATCTTCTATAAATCTTGATTTCGCCAAAAATTTTATTTTGTTCAACTTTTATCATCTGCCTTTTCACTAATTCTAAGATAGCTAAAAAACTAATAATAATTTCTAATTTAGATTTTGCTTTTTTCATTAAAAAATTAAAATTAAATTTTCTTTTTAACTTCAGAATCCCGTCAATCTCTTTAATTTTATCAGTTAAAGAAATTATTTTTCTTTTTATTTTTTTTCTAATTAAAAGCTCTTTTTCTAGATTTTTAATTAGTAACTGAAAAGAGGTGAAAATTTTTTTGAGGCCGACCTTTTTCGGCGGAATAAAAAGCCTTTCATTTAAGAAAAATTTTTCCCGAGAAAAGGAGTATCGTTTGTGACCCAGAATGTCTTTAATAATTTTTGTTGCCTGTTGATACTCTTTATAAATTTTAAGCTGCTCTTCAAACTTCAAAATTTCTTTCTCCTCTTCTTGAGTCAAATGAGGTAGTAAAATAATCGATTTGAGATATAAAAGTTTAGCCGCTAGGTAGAGAAAGTCCGCTAATTCGTGCAAGGCAACGTCTTTGATTTTGTCTAAATAGTCAATAAATTGATCAGTAATTTTAGCTAAAGAAATTTTAGAAATATCTAATTTTTCTTCCTCAATCAATTTTAAAAGAAGATCAAGTGGTCCGGAAAATTGATCCAATTTAATCTCATACATAAAATAATAAACAATGAATTTCTATATCCTCTACGGTTCGGTTGTCGAAGCAAACTATTTTTTCTTACTGAAATTACCCTGAGTAGGTTTTTCTAGTTTTAGGAAATCTTTTACCTTTAATCTCAAAGAATCAGTATAACTACCAGCATTAATAATCATCTCCTTCGTCTTCAATAAAGCTTTATCAAGATAAAGTGGTACCCTTTTATGAAGTGAAGCAAAAGGAGTAATAGTCCCTGGCTTAATCTTAAAAAAGGTTTTCATTACTCCTTCTTTGGCAATTTCAACTTTCTTTGCTTTGAGTGCTTTTTTTAATTTCTTTAGGTCGGCTAATCTTGAAGCCGGCAAAACTAAAATAGCATAACCTTTCTCGGTTTTAATCACCAAGGTTTTGGCAATCTTATTAATTTTTTCTCGAAGTGTTTGGGCTAAGTCGTAAGCAGTATAAACAGTGCGGTGAACAATCTTTTCAAATTTAACTTTATTTTTCTCAAGATAATTAAGAATTTTTTTAGGGATGGCCATAAAATTTTTAATTTTTAATTTTTAAAGGCAGTTTTTGCCCTTGATTCAAAATTCTTTTTGCTAACTGTCGACCGAAGGTAGTTAGCTTGATTTCTTTAATAAATAATTTATGAGGAGTTTTTTTTGCCACAACAGAAATCAGTTCTTTTTTCATTAATCTTTCTAAACTCTTAGTAATAATACCTTTAATATTTTTACCTGCTCTTCCTTTATAAAATTTAACTATTTCCTCAAATAAAATTTTACCAGAACGAAAATAAGATTCAAGAATAATTTTTCTTTGCAGATTTGATAGATACATAGAATGCTGTTTTAATCAACCATTACTTCATATTTTTGATACAACGCATCTTCACCTTCATCATAGTAGTCAGGAACAAGCACAGACTCTTTTAATAAAACACCTAAATTCTTTAAATCTTCCTCATGTCTTTCAAAAAGATCTTGAGAATCTTCGCGAAGATGCATATCAAAGAAAATTGATTGATTCCTAATTTTAGCTTCTTCTTTAATTCGTTTAATTACTTCCTTAACAAGAGACCAACCCAAGCCTTGTCCTCGTGAATCAGGTCTGACTGCAATATCGTCAAGATAAACACAAAACTCGCCTTCATCAGTTTCATCTTCATAAGCAATAGCATAGCCAAGTAATTTTGACTCTTGCTCATCTAATCTTTGTCCATAAATGACGACAGAGTATTTCAAGCCATTTTTCTCTTTTAAATCATTAATCATCTCTTGTCCGCGTACTAAACCAATTTCTTGATAAACCTGGCGCTCTAACTCTACAATCAATTTAAAATCATTTTCATTTAAATTTCTCTGTAGAAGGTTTCTCAACTCAATTTTTTTAGATACCGCCCTCTCTCTTCTTTTTCTTTTTTCTTTGATCAATTTAACCGACCTTCCTTCAGCCTCAAGAAAATAATCATCTCGACCATTATACCCTCCAATTTTAGAATATTTTGTCCCAGCTTCGGGCAATTTAGCCAACTCAGAAGGAGTGGGTAAATCATTATTTGCTTTACCTAAAACAAGTTTTTTTACACCAATTGCCTGAGCGTATCTTGTCAAATAAGTCCGCAATTGATGCCAAAGCTCAGTTGGATAATTTGAGGAATAAAGTGTGTTGGCTTCAATATTATCAACAACTAAAGATGTTTCACCATTCTCGTCCGCACCAAGCCAACACCAAGCCGCTAAAATTGGTTCCCCTTTTGTTTCGTCATAAATATTAACAATCTGAATACCTAAATCAGTTAAATAATCAGCGATTGGAGATTCCTCGCCCATATGGCTTGATTCAATACGAATACAACAAGGTGAATAATTTCCTTGGTAAAGATCAATATCTGGGTTTCTGGGCCAGACAAAAATGCTCATTGGTCTATTTTCTAACTTTTCTTTTTCTTTTTCTCCTTTTTCAGAAAAAAGATTAACCAGGGTTTGGGTATCAGATTCAAAATGAGTAAATTGTTCACTCACCCTTTCCTCTATTTCCTGCTTTAAAGATTCTGCTCTTTCTTGACCAAGAGGAGAAAGTAAAGACACGAAATTGTTGCGAAAAAATGCCAAGCGTCTTTCCAGTTGAGACAATCGTTTTATCAAATCTTCTTTAATTTGAGCTAATTCTGACTTAATTTTTAACAGTTCGGCGCTTTGATAGATCTTGGTTGACAGAAGTTCTTGATATTTCTTCTCTTTATTAGTCAGACTTTCTTGTGTTTCGATTAAGTCTTTCTTTAAAACCGTGAAGCTATTAATTTCGCCCAAAATTTTATCCCAAAGAGAGATTTTTTTAATTTTTAAAAGTTTGTTCTTCAAGTTTTCAATTCCTTTTTTAATGCCTTCCCTTTTCTTCTCGCTAGTGGTTTGAGTCAATATCTTTTCCATTTCTTTAATGTTTATCTCTATTTCTTCAGCTTCTCTTGGTAAAACTTCTGTTTGAACGAGTTCTTTTTGGTAATTCTTTAAAACACCTTTGATTTGATAGGTATAAATTTCAATTGTTTGGCCTAGACGATTAATTGGAAAAGATATTCTTTCAGACAATGGGACTAATTCTTTGCCTGTCCGAAGAATAAAATAGTGAGTTTCTTCATAATTAAGCCATCTTTCAGTGTTAATTCCGCCTCTTTCTAACGCTCTAATAATTTCTCTATTGCGCGAAAAGGTCAAAAGTTTTTCCTGCATCCTCTGACGAAATGTCAAGCTTTGTGGGTCCAGATCAGGAGATCGTGTAAGAATTTCTTTTTTGCTTTCAAAAAGAAATCGAATTTTTTCTTTAGCAATTTCGTCAAATTCGGGGTATTTAATAATAAGTTTTGTGGCAAAACGAGGGTTGTTTAAAATAGCATCTTTAAAAAAGTCATTTTCCTTAACAAGAGAAATAAACTTTTCCGAATTTCTAATAAACACACATAGGCTTATAGCAGATTCAATTGAGTTTTTAATTTGAGAGGCAAAGCCGGGACAAAAATTTTCAATTTCATAGACTATTGCTCGAAGCTCTGGAAGATTATTAAATAATTCTTCTGCAGAAATAAAACAGGACCAGTTCTCTTGGATTTTGAAGGCG
>JAOACJ010000003.1 GCA_026417895.1 Patescibacteria group bacterium
GTTCGGATTTCGTTCAGGAGATGGAGCCAGACAGGAAGTTTTGAAAAATTAGTGTTTGTTTCCGCCTCGCTGCTTCGCGGCTCGGTGGCCAAATTGCCCCAAATTTACGAGTCTTCGCCGAATTCGAAAGTGATTAATCTGGCCCAAAATTATCCTGAAATTTTCGAACAGCCAAATTTACTGAAAAAAAAGAGACAATTCGAGAAAGCAATGCCCGAATTATCTCCTTTGCTCCGGCGGCAGGACTCGAACCTGCAACCCACTGCTTAACAGGCAGTTGCTCTAACCATTGAGCTACGCCGGAATAAATACCCAAAGGACACTTTAAACTCTAAACTTTAAACAGAAAAATTATACACTCTTTTATTATTTTTGCAAGAAACGACGAAAACCAGCTAGCTGAGCGATCAATTTTTCAGCTTTTTCTGTTTTAGGAATTTTGCCCAGAATTTGTTTGATCGCTTCTCTCCTAAATTTTCTGGCATCTTTATCAATCTGCCAATTTCTGAATTGAAATCCCATAAGTTTATAGTATAAAGTCTAGAGTTTATATTTTATTAAATTTTGTTTTACAAAACTTAATAATAATCTTTTATTTTCTCAACGCCCTTCATTTCACGAATTCTTTCTAAAGCTTTGGCCTCAATTTGACGAATTCTCTCACGGGTGACATTAAATTTCTTGCCAACTTCTTCAAGGGTGTGAGCAATGCCGTTAACTAAACCAAACCTCATTTCTAAAATTTTCCTCTCTCGAGGAGGTAATTCTTTCACAATTTCTGTGACATATTCTTTTAAAATTTTTAAAGCGGCGGCGCGGTCTGGAGTAATCGTTTTTAAATCTTCAATAAAATCACTTAAGACTGCATCTTTATCTTCATCTCTACCCACTGTTGCATCTAAAGAGACTACATCTTGAGAAATCTCTAGCAAGCTTCTTACTTTTTCTATATCTTCTCCGGCTTCGGCAGCAATTTCCTCTGGTGTTGGTTCACGACTCAACATTTGGGTCAAAGATCTTGAAGCACGCTGTAAGCGATTTAAAACCTCAACCATATGAACGGGAATTCTAATTGTTCGTGAATGATCGGCTAGTGCCCGAGTTACGGCCTGAGTGATCCACCAGGTAGCATAGGTAGAAAATTTATAGCCCTTTCGCCAATCAAATTTTTCCACCGCCCGAAAAAGCCCAAGATTACCTTCCTGAATTAAGTCAAGAAAAGTTAAGCCATAACCAACAAATTTTTTGGCAATGGAAACAACTAATCTCAAATTAGCCTCAACTAATCGTTGCATGGCGGCTAAATCTCCTTTTTCTTTTCTTTTTGCTAGCTCAATTTCTTCCTCAGGTGTCAAAAGCGGAACCTTACCAATTTCTCTGAGATACATCTGGATAGAATCGATGGAAATTTTATCTAAATCAAAAAACTCGGGCGTAAATTCAGTTTTTGCTTTCGGCTCTTTTTTTTCCACTTCTAATAAAGAATCTTTTGATTCAATTATTTTAATGCCGGCCAGATCTAAACGATCAAGCAAAGATTCTAGTTCGTCGAGGTATTTTACAATATTGTTGGGAAAGGCAAAAATAATTTCATTTTCGGTAACAAAACCACGGCTATGCCCCTTCTTCATTAAGGCTTCAATTTTTTCCGGTGAGAAGACTGAATATTTTCTCTTTTTTCTTGGCATATTATAAATATTTTTTTAATTGTTGGGTTAATTGATTCACTTCTTCGCTTAACACTTTTATTACTTCCTGATCTTTTTCTTTTTCTGCCTTTTTTAAGTTTTCACTCATTAAATTTAATTTTTTAAAAATAAAATTCTTCTTTATTTTTTTAAAAAGGAATTCTAATTCTTTATCAACCGTTTTTTTATCCAGATTAACAAAATCTTTCTCAATGGCTAGGATCAAAAAATCTATTGTCGATTTAGTCTCTTCGTCTAAATCTTTAATAAATTCTTCGTAGCTAATCAATTTATTCTCCAAAGAAATAAGACTATAGCATTTTTTTAAATGGCTAAGAATTTTTTTTAATTTTTCATTCGTAAAAATTTCTTCATCTAATTCTTCGTAAAAAGAAGAAACTTGCTCGGGAAATTTAATTAGCAACCCCAAAAATCTTTCTTGCGTCTCTAATTCTTGGTTTTTTTCTTGAATAACTGGTGTTTCTTCTTTTACTTCTGATTTTTTTTGATTAATTTTTCTTAAACTTTCTCTTAAAATTTCATAAGAAAGATTGGCTTTTTCGGCTAACTTTTTTAACCAGAAATCTTGTTCAATCAAATTACCAATTTTAGCAATGATGGGTAAAAGAATCCTGGCGACTTTTTTCTGATCCTCAACTTGATGGGGGTTAAAATGAGTAAAGGCAGAGGAAAAATAATATTCCATAATCGGTTGAGCTCGGCTAATCGCTCCAAACCAAAGTTTTTTGTTCTCTCGAATACATTCGTCTGGATCTTTACCGGCCGGAAGTTGAATGATCTTCACATTCATTTCCTCGGTCAAAGCAATATCAATGCCCCTTTGCGTAGCTGTTTCACCAGCCGGATCTAGGTCAAAGGCTAAAAATAAATTTGAGGAATATCTTTTCAAAATTTTTACTTGCGTTAAGGTTAGGGCTGTACCAGAGGTAGCGACAACATTTTTTGTGCCGGCTTGCCAAGCAGTAAGCAAATCCATATTGCCTTCAACCAAAATAGCAAAATTTTCTTTTTTAATTGCTAGTTTGGCCTGATTCAATCCATAAAGCAAGCGAGATTTGTTATAAATTAAAGTTTCTGGAGTATTAATATATTTCGGCACCCCTTCTTTTTCTAAAGAAGGCAAAATCCGGCCGGAAAAGCCAACCGGCTGATTAAAGATGTCAAAAACAGGAAAAATAATTCGACCACGAAAACGGTCGTAATAATTAAAGGTTGGTTCTTGGATATTAGTTGTCGGTTCTTTAACAATCAAACCTGCTTCTTCGATGTCTTCGGTCTTAAAACCCTTTTTTGTAAGAAAGGTATAAAGAAGGTGCCTTTGGTGAGGAGCGTAGCCAATTTGCCATTCTTTAATTGTTTTTTGAGAAATTTTTCTTTCTTCAAGATATTTTCTGGCGCTTTCGCCACCTTTAGCATTTAAAAGATACCAATGGTAGTATTGAGCTGCTTCACGACAAATATCTAAAAGTTTTGTTCTTTTACTCGTCAAATGATAATCGCGCGTTTTTAAAATAATCCCGGCTTTCTTGGCTAAAATTCTTAAAGCCTGAGGAAAGTCAACACCTTCAATTTCCATAATAAAATCAAAAAGGCCCCCTCCTTTGCCGCAACCGAAACACTTCCAAATTTGTTTTTCTGGCGAGACAAAAAAACTCGGTACTTTTTCTTTATGAAAGGGACAAAGAGCTTTCATGTTTATCCCGGCTGGTGTAAGACGAACGTATTCAGAAACAATCTCAACTAAATCCAACTTTGCTTTTATCTCATCAATCGGACTAAGGTTGGCCATATTTTAAAATGAAATTATAAGGCTTAAGAATAAAAAGCCTTATTTAAATTATAAATAAATAAAACATCTTGTCAATTAAGAAATTTTATCTCTTCTCACGATTAGTAAAAATCTTTGATAAAAATTTCTAAGAAAAGGAACGTTTCATCAAAAACAAGGTTTCACCTGTTTTTACTTTCGAAGCTTTCATGTTTTATTAAAAATCTATATAAAATCCTCGCCAATCTCTTTGTGGCAACTTTACTAAATATCTATTTTACAAAGTCGTAATTGGTCCCGAAAAAGATTATTATTGCCGCCAGCAATTTTAATATCTTTGGTTGAATTTTGATGAAAAAATTTGATATACATAGAGCCATTGTATCAATTTCATCAAGCTTGACAAGTGTTAAAAAACATGCTTTAATTTTTCGTGAGGAAATAAAATATGAACGACCCTGAGAAAGAAAAGTTTTTTCAAGAAATAAAAAATTTAAATACTCTTAATAATAGCCAGTTAATGGAAAAATTAATCGAGGCAATGAAAGTTTTTGATCAGAACTTAAAAACAAAAACGCCCGGCATAGAGTCAATAATCAAAGCCATTGATGAAAATAAAACTGCAGAAGAAATTTTACAAATGCTTAATACTCAAGAGGCGATAGAACAAAACAACCGGTTGGTTGTCGAAATTATAACCGAATTATCTTATCGAAACATGCCGGTCAATGAAATTCTTGCAGCTATCAATAAAGGTTTAACTGCAACCGAGATTTGTCAAGTCTTTGAAATTAAGCCTGATGATTTTCAGGGTCCAAAACCTAATATTCCTGATATTTCTGAATCAATGTAATAAAAAATGTGCAAAAATAGCCAAACAATAATGGCTATTTTTATTTTTCTCCAACAAATTTTTAGGCGATTTTTTGTTAAATTTTATCTTTTATTTTAAAAAGACTTGCCACCAGTTTATCATTTTCTTTTTCTAATTTTGCGATTTCTTTTTCTTTGCCTTCTAATTTTAATTGGTGGCATTTTTTAGAGATTTCAGCCAGTTTTTGATGAAGCGGATTTTGAGGGTCAAATTTGGGAATGCCAACATGCTCCATTACTGAAGTACCACCAAATCCTCGCCCAATTGTTATCTTATATTTGTTTCTTAATTTAAGATAGTTTCTTAATTTAAAATAATAACCTCTGAGAGATCACCAACTAATTCTTTAAACTTTTCTGGATTGCCTGGCGTTTCAGATAAACTGCCGTAGTGCATGGGCATCACTTTTTTTGGTTGAATCATTTTAACGGCTTCGGCTGCTTCGTTTTCATTCATTGTATAAGTACCGCCAATCGGCAATAAAGCCAAATCAATTTTACCTAACTCAGTCATTTCTGGAATTTTGTCGGTATCACCAGCATGATAAATTCTTTGACCTTCAATTTCTAAAATAAAACCAACGGCTTTGCCCCGCGGATGAAACGGCTTGGTCAGGTTATAGGCTGGCACGGCTTTTATTTTGACACCATTAATCTCCTTTTCTTCGCCCTCTCTGATATTTTCCCCACCAATCAAAATTTCTGTTTCTGTCTTAGCAAGAATTTGAATTGACCTTTCATCTTTGTGATCGAAGTGGTCATGGGTACACAAAATTAAATCTGCTTTCTCGCCAAAAGAGATATTAAAGGGGTCAAGGTAAATAATCTGGTTTCCGTTTTTAATTTTAAAACTGGCGTGGCCAAGCCAAGTGATTTCTAAATTTTCTAATTGATAAGTTTTGGCCATATTTTTAATTTAAACGGAGGGTGTGGGAATCGAACCCACAAATCCCTTGCGGGATCCACGCTCTCCAGGCGTGTGCCTTACCATTCGGCGCAACCCTCCTCTTTTTTTATTTTATTTAATTTTTCAAAAAAATCAACCCTTCTTTATTTAACTATCTCTGTCTCAACGTGTTAACACGCTGGTTTATATGACAGGAAACTTAGAGAGTCGTCAATTTAGAGAGTCGTCAATTTAGAGGGTCGTCAATTTAGAGGGTCGTCAATGGTGAAAAAAATATAAAAATAAAGAGAATAATTTTTAATTTTTAAAAAATATAAATTATTTTTCAAAAAATCAATGTGGATAAACTTTTTTATTTAATTTTTGAAATTTCTAGAGTTGTTTTTAAAATTGTATCTGGATTTAAAGAGATTGAATCAATTCCTTCTTTGACTAAAAATTTAGCAAAATCAGGAAAATCACTTGGTGCCTGACCGCAAATACCAACCTTTCGACCATAACGATGGGCGGTTTTAATTAAATGACGAATTAATTTCTTAATTGCTTCATTTCTCTCATCAAAAAGATGAGAAACTAAATCTGAATCACGGTCAAGGCCTAATGTTAGTTGTGTCAAGTCATTTGAACCAATCGAAAAACCATCAAAAATTTTAGAAAATTCTTCAGCAAAAATAATATTGGAGGGAATTTCCGCCATAACATAAACTTTTAATGGTTTAAGTCCTTTTAATTTTTTTCTTAAACTAAATGAATCAATAATTTTTAAAACCTTCTTTCCCTCTTCCACTGTTCGACAAAAAGGAATCATCACCACAACATTATCTAAACCAAAAACTTCGCGAACTTTTTTAATAGCTAAGCATTCTAAACCAAATGCCTCTTTAAACTTTTCATCATAATATCTTGAAGCACCGCGCCAACCAATCATCGGATTAGCCTCTTTAGGTTCATATTGAGCACCGCCGATTAAATTGGCATATTCATTGGTTTTAAAATCAGAAAATCTGACAATAACCTCTTTCGGATAAAAAGCCGCACAGATTTTACCAATACCTTCGGCTAATTTATCAATAAAATACTGCTTCTTATCTTGATAGCCAAAAGTAAGTTGATCAATTTGTTTTTTGATCTTCGGCGGTTGTTGCTTATAATTAATGAGGGCTATGGGATGTATTTTAATTTGATTGGCAATGATAAATTCCTCTCGGGCTAAACCAACGCCATCGTTAGGTAAAAAAGATAGACTAAAAGCCTGATCGGGTTCGCCTAAATTCATCATTATTTTTATCTTCGGTCTTTTTAATTTGGCGAGATTAATTTTTCTAATTTTAAATGGCAAAAGCCCCTCATAAATAAAACCTCTTTCTCCTTCAGCACAAGAAACAGTGACTTCTTGACCATTTTTTAAAATTTTACTTGCCTTACCTGTGCCGACAACACAAGGTACACCAATTTCCCGTGAAACAATAGCGGCATGAGAGGTTCGGCCACCACTATCGGTGATAATAGCCGAAGCAATTTTCATCACTGGTTCAAAATCTGGATTAGTTACTCTAGCCACTAGCACTTCTCCTTTTTTAAAATTAACCAACTCTTTGATATTTCTTATCACCCTCACCTTACCTTGACCAATTTTAGAACCAACGGCTAAACCTTCAAGGATGGGTTTACATTTTTGATTTTTGATTTTTAATTTTTCTAAAACATATTCCTCAAGATAATCGACTTTTCTTCTTGAAACAACAGTTTCCGGTCTGGCTTGTAAAATATATAACTTTTTATCTTTTCCATCTTTGGCCCATTCAATATCCATTGGTCGTCCATAGTGTTTTTCAATTAAACAAGACCATCTGGCCAAAGTTAAAATCTCTTCATCAGTTAAAACGAATTTTTTCTGTTCTTTTTTCAAAACAGCCACATTTTTTGTTCCGCCTTGATGATTATAAATCAAGCGCCATTCTTTTGTACCCATTTTTTTCTCAATAATTGGTTGAAAGCCATTTTTTAAAGTTTTTTCAAAAACATAATATTGGTCAGGATTAATTTTCCCTTTGACAATATTTTCTCCTAAACCATAACCAGCATTAATTAAAACGACATCAGGAAAGCCTGTTTCCGTGTCGCATGAAAACATAACACCTGAACAAGCCAAATCGGAACGAACCATTTTTTGGACACCAACTGATAAAGCAACTTTTAAATGATCAAAACCCATATCTTCTCGATAAGAAATAGCTCGATCAGTAAAGAGAGAGGCAAGGCATTTTTTTACAGCCAAAAGCAGTTCTTTTTCACCGCGGATATTTAAAAACGACTCCTGTTGACCGGCAAAAGAAGCATTTGGCAAATCTTCAGCCGTGGCTGAAGAACGGACAGCCACGTCTAAATTTTTTGTTTTATACTTCTGACAAAGTTTTCGATAAGCCCGGATAACTTCTTTTTCCAATTCTTTTGGAAACTCCGTTTTCAAAATTAAATCTCTAATTTTCGCTCCCCTTTCTTTAAGGTTTCTGATATTTTTCCTTTCTAATCCTTTTAAAATTTTTACAATCTGAGATTTGAGATTTGATTTTTTCAAAAATTGCCAATAAAAAAAATCGGTGGTAGCAAAACCATCGGGAATATTAATCTGTTTGCCTAAGTGTCGCATCATCTCGCCCAAAGAAGCATTCTTACCGCCAACCAAGGAAATGCTTTTCATGCTTATTTCTCTGTACCAAACAATTAATTTTTTGGCCATCATTTCATTAATCAAAAATAAATATTTATTTTATTATTTTCTCTGTATACCGATTGAGCCATGGCATCGACCATTTTTTACCACTAAGACCACTCAACATACCACGCAAGGCAAGTAAACTACAGAAAATTAAACCTATTAAACCTATCACTTGGCCAATAAATGGAATTGGGAAAATTAAAAGGGAAAAGAGCTCCACGATAAAAATCACTACACCCTGTTTAGCGTGAAAATAAACAAATTCATCTTTTCTTTTCAAAAAATAAGGCAAAAAGGCAAAAACCCACAAATAGGCAGGAATTGCCCACAATCGAGAGATTAAACTAACTTTATCTTTGTCCATGTTAGAAATTAAACTCTTTAGTATTCTTCCTCGGGCAAGGTTGGCGTTTTGTTCTCTTTCTTTTCCGGTACTTCAGCTACCACTGCTTCAGTAGTCAAAAGTAAAGCGGCGACCGAGGCAGCGTTTTGAAGAGCTGTTCGTGTTACTTTCGCTGGGTCAATCACGCCGGCTTTAACCAAATCTTCAAAACAATCAGTAGCTGCATTATAACCGTAATTACCTTCATGTTTTTTTACTTCTTCTAAAACAACAGCTCCATCACGACCAGCATTTTCGGCAATCTGTTTAATTGGTTCTTCTAAGGCGGCTTTCAAAATTTCTAAACCAACCTTTTCGTCTCCTTCGACTTTTACTTTTTCTAAAGCTGGTAGACAACGAATTAAAGCTACACCACCACCGACGATAATTCCTTCTTCTACGGCTGCCTTTGTTGCCTCAACAGCATCTTCGACACGATGTTGTTTTTCTTTTTGTTCTGTTTCAGTTGCCGCTCCGACTTTAATAACAGCTACACCACCAACTAGTTTTGCTAGTCTTTCCTCTAATTTTTCCTTATCAAAATCACTCGTTGTCTCTTCTTTTTCTTTTTTAATTTGTGCAATTCTCTCTTTAATCTTCTTAGGATCGCCCTTACCTTCGACAATAGTGGTTTTCTCTTTGCTAGCCACTACTCGTCTCGCTCGACCCAAATCACTCAGGCTCACATTTTCTAATTTTAGACCGACCTCCTCGGAAATAACCTTGCCACCAGTTAAAACCGCAATGTCTTGTAACATTTCTTTTTTCCGATCACCAAAACCAGGGGCCTTCACGGCTAAAGTGTTGAAGGTGCCACGGAGTTTATTCACGACAAAAGTGGCTAAAGCCTCGCCTTCAATTTCATCAGCAATAACTACTAAATCTTTTTTGCCGCTCGTCGCCATTTTTTCCATTAATGGCAAAATGTCATTAAGTGCAGAAACTTTTTGATCGGTAATTAGAATATAAGGGTCTTCGTAAACCGCTTCCATTCTTTCAGGATTGGTAATCATATAAGGAGAAACATAGCCTTGGTCAAACTGCATCCCCTCGACAACTTCAACTTCAATACCAAAAGCTTGAGACTCTTCGACAGTAATGACGCCATCTTTACCAACTTTTTCCATCGCTTCAGCAATCATTTTACCAATCTCTTTACTATTAGCGGAAATAGAAGCAACATGTTCAATATCTTCTTTGCCTTTAACCGGTTGAGCAATCCTCTCTTTAATCTCTCTGACTATAGCCTCAACACCCTTTTCAATACCTCTTCTAATCGCTAATGGGTTCGTTCCAGCTGCCACATTTTTTAAACCACCATTAATCAAAGCCTGGGCTAAAACAATGGCGGTTGTTGTTCCGTCGCCGGCTACGTCATTGGTTTTTGAAGCTACCTCTTGAAGAAGTTGGGCACCGATATTTTGATATTTATCTTTGAGTTCAATCTCTTTAGCGATCGTCACTCCATCAGAAACAATCATTGGCGAACCAAACCCTTTATCAAGGGCGACGTTTCTCCCTTTTGGTCCTAAAGTCAACTTCACTACGTTAGCCAATTTATCAGCTCCTTTCTTAAGAGCTGCTCTGGCTTTTTCTGAGAATAAAATTTCTTTAGCCATATGATTACATTAATTAAAAATAAAAAATTAAAAAATAAATATAAAAAGTTGTTTATGATTCAATGATGCCAATAATATCACTTTCATCAATCACTAAAAATTCTTCTTTACCGATTTTCACCTCATCAGGAGAATACTTCTTAAAAATAACCTTGTCGCCAACCTTAACGCTCATAGGCGCCCGCTGACCATTTTCAAGAAGTTTACCTGGGCCAACGGCAATAACTTCACCTTTTTCTGGTTTTTCTTTCTCTGCTGTATCTGGCAAAACAATACCTGCCTTAGTTCTTTCGTCTTCTTCGATGGGTTTAATAATAACTTTATCATGAAGGGGTTTTAATTTAGTCATAGGTTTATTTTTATTAATTTTTAATTAAAATTTTTTTCTTAATAAATATAAATAGAAAATCAACCGTCTGCTGTCAAGAAATTTTTAATGAAGTTTTCCACAGGAGACCTAAACTCAACCAGAATAAAATTATACCAAAGGAAAGAGAAAAAAGCCAATGGTCAAAAAGACCGACAACTAACAGGGGAAAGAAAATAGAATGTAGAATAGAAAATTTTGAAAGAGAATAAAATAAAATGAAAAGAAATAAAATCAAACCGAGAATCCCTAATTCGGCTAAAACGAGTAAATAGATATTAGGTATTGGTTGGTAATCCCAAACAGAAAGGTTCGGATATTTTTGGGCAAGGTGAAGGGTATAATTTCCCAAACCCACACCAAAGAGAAAATTTTCTTGAATCACTTTTTGACTTTGTTGAAAACTGGAAATTCTTTCGCTCAGAGAAATTTTCTCTAGTCTTCCCTTTAGTTGGGCTCTTGTTATCAAATCATGAACAAAAAAACCACCAAAGATTAAAGCAGCAATCAGGACTAAACCAAAAAATTCAAAAAATGGTGTCCGAAGATGGGCTAAATTCTTTTTTAACAACACTAAACTAAAAATAATAATAGTTAAAATTAAAGAAACCAATCCTGCCCTTGAGTAAGTTAACAAAAGACCGATCGCAATCAGAGAGGTGGCTAAAAGAAAAAAATATTTTTGCCAAGTTTTTTGAGTGAGAAAATAAGCAAGGAAGGCGATAAAGATAACAAAAACTAAAAAACCAGCCAGGATATTAGGATGAGGCAATGAACCATAAATTCTTAAAAGTCGACCACCACCCACCTCAATAACGGAAACACCCGCCTGGGCTGGATCTTGTGCTGCCATACCTAGCCATTTTGAAGAAAAAACTTTTTGTTGAATAAATTGACTTAAACCCAAGAAAAATTGAACCAAACCTGCTAAAACTAAAGTAAAACCAGCTTTTATCAAATCAAAATTAATTTTCTGAAGAAGAAAAAACAAAATTACGCTTTGACAAATCCTTAACCACCAGTAAAAAGATAGGTTTCTATCTTTTGCCCAGAAAGTAGAAGAAATAGTAAAGAGCAAAAAAATTATTACAAGAATATAGAATTTAGGATTTTGAGTTTTAAATTTTGAATTTGTTTGAAAATTAGAAATTGAAAATTGAAAATTTTTTGAAATCAGTTTCTCTAAACAAAATAATAGTAAAAGAATAATGAAAACAATATCAATCGCGTATAAAGAAATCGTTCCCCATTCCCAATATCCCCCATTCAAAACCCCTTCTTTCAAAATCAACCTCGTCTGCCAAGGCAATAAGAAAAGAAAAAGATAGAAAAAGTATTCAACAATAAGATCTAATGACCTTTTCATAAAATTTTTTTCGATATTCTTCTCTTTTATCTTTATCGTGAAATTTTAGAATTTTATCATTTATTATAACACTTGTGCTTTTATTAGCCATTTCTTTTAAATGCTTTGGTATAATTTTTAATTGAAGCCAGCGATAGAATTTTTCCGAAAGACCATTAAAACTTCCTGAATGAATTTTTTCACAGAATTTTTTAAAAAATCGACTAAATGGTTTTAAAATAATTTTCCTTCTTACAATTGGTTCCTGAGGAAAATGGTTGGGTAGATATTTTTTGATCCATTGATTTTTTTCAACAAATCTCTCCCATATTCCATCGTCATAGATTGGATAAAGCCAGGCTAGCCAATAGATAAAATAAATGTCTGGTAGATCATTTTTTTCTTCCAGCATTATATTTTCTAAATTTAAAGAATCTTCGGTGATAAAAAAATTAAGACAAATTTTATCCTTTTTATCAGCCAGGGTTGGTCTGGCTTTAAAAATTTTTAAAATTAAAATAGAAAAAAATCTGGTAAGCCAAATTCGATTCTTGGTAGTGATAATAAATAAATCTAAATCATCTTCTTCTTTAGCATTAGAATAAGAAAGACCGTTGGCAACGGCAATAAGTCTGATAAATGGTAAAAGGGCCAAAAATTTAGCAATTTTTAATAATTTTTGATATTTTTTCTCGGCAATTAAATATCTTTGCTTTCTGATCCTTATTAAATCATCTCGCCATTTTAAAAAGTAAAACCCGTATTTATAGCTAATGAGTTTTTTTAATTCTTCGCTTTTTTCTAATTGTTCTTTTATTTCTTCGAGTTTCGGGGTTGAAAAATTGAGATTTGAAGATTGAAAAAACCATTTATAAGCCTCCCACGCCGTTAAGGGGTAATCAAAAATATCAAACCAGGCGATTGTCTTAAAGATATTTTTCCCCAATTCGTCCATATAACCCTAAACTTGGTAATTGAAATTTGAGATTTTTAATATTATACCACAATTTGACAGGTTTTGGATCTCTGCTAAAATATTTGTATATTCGTAATAAATTTGTAATTAGTAGAAGTCTATGCAAAAATATCTTCAAATTATTCAAGTCATTGTTTCAATTTTATTAATTGGCGCCATTCTTCTTCAAGGAAAGGGGGTTGGTCTTTCTGCGGTTTTCGGCGGCGAAAGTTCAGTTTTTCGTACTAAAAGAGGCATTGAAAAAACTCTTTTTATTATCACCGTTATCTTGGCGGTTTTATTTTTAGGTTTAGGGTTGGCAAATATTTTCATGGCGCGGTAAATTTAAATTAACAATGTTTAAGTTCTTTAGAAATTTTTTTATTGACTTAAAAGATAAAGAAGATAATTTGATTAAAATTATCAAAAAGCATTTAGACTGGGAGCGAGAATTGATTAGAAAATTGTTTTCTCAGAAGACAAAAGGAATTAAATTTTCTAGTTTAAAAAAATTAAGTTTAAAACAATTAAAATATCTCCCCTCTTTGTTAAGCAAGAAAGAAAAAATTACTCTTGGGGCTCTCTTAATTTTGACCATTTTCAGTCTAAGCATTCTTTTTCTCAGAATTTATCTTCACCTCCCGCTTAAACCAAGCGAGGGCGGAGAATATACCGAAGGGATTATTGGTCAACCAAGTTTAATTAATCCTATCTTTATCTCACCCGATAAAGTAGAAGCTGATGTCGCCAGGCTCGTTTTTTCTGGTCTAATCAAATGGCAAAATGGAGAGGCGGTTCCCGATCTGGCGGAAAAATGGGAGATAGAAAATGAAGGAAAAACTTTTGTTTTTTATCTTAGAAAAAATGTTTTTTGGCATGATGGACAAAAATTTAATGCCGATGACGTTGTCTTTACCTTTCAAGCAATTCAAGATAAAAGAACAAAAAGCCCGTTAAGAGAGAGTTTTCTTAATGTTGAAATACAAAAAATCAATGATGAAATAGTTCGGTTCTCTTTAGAAAAGCCATTTTCTCCGTTTTTAAGTTTTTTAACTTTCGGTGTCTTGCCAAAACATCTTTGGCAGAAGATACCTCCTGAGAATTTTATTTCTCATGAATTGAATTTTTCTCTTATTGGCACCGGGCCGTTTAAATTAAAAAGAATGGTAAAAAATAAACAAGGAGAAATTGAGAGTTTAACTTTAGAAAAAAATAAAAGGTATTATCTTAAATCCCCTTATCTATCAAAGTTAAATTTAAAATTTCTTAGAACAAAAGAAGAGGGGTTAGAAAATTTAAAAACAAAAAAAATTGAAGGCCTTTCTTCTCTAGGGAAAAATCAAATTGAAGAGAGTCTTTTAAAAACGGTAAATTATTATCAATTACCTCTCTCCTATTACACGGCTATTTTTTTCAACCAAAAAAGCGAAGTTCTGTCGAATAAAAAAATTAGAGAAGCCTTGTCTCTTTCTCTAAATAAACAAGAAATTGTGAAAAATTTAAAGAATGTAGAATTAATGGAAGGTGCGCTTATTAACCAAGATTTTAAAATAGAAAAAATTAAAAATTATGAATATAATCCATTGTTAGCAAAAGAAGTTTTAAAAGAAATTGGTTGGCAAAAGAAAGGTCAATGGTTAACTGATAAAAATAATAGGCTTTTGGAAATAAAGTTAATTACCTCAGATCATTTAAGACATAGCGAGATAGCAGAAGTCATCAAAGATTTTTGGCAAGATCTAGGTATAAAAACGGATTTAAAAATTTTTTCTAAAGATGATCTTCTTGAAGAAATCAAAAAAAGAAATTATGATGCTCTTTTATATAGTCTAATCGAGGGTTATGATCCTGATCCATTTTCTCTCTGGCATTCGTCTCAAATTGAAAGTGGACTCAATCTTTCTAATTTCAAAAATATAAAAGTTGATGCTCTTTTAGAAAAAGCAAGAATAGTTTTTGATAAAAGCGAAAGAAAAAAATATTATACTGAGTTTCAAGAAATAATTTCTAAAGAAATACCAGTTATTTTTCTTTATCAAAAGAGATTAGACTATTTTCTTGATCAAAAAATAAAAGGATTTAAGTCCCAAAATTTAATTTTTCCCTCTGATCGTTTTAATAATATTGAAAATTGGTATATTTATACAAAAAGAAGTAAAAAATAAAAACTTTAACTGCATTAACTTTTTGAGCCGATGTGGTGAAATTGGTAAACACGCACGGTTCAGAGCCGTGTGCCGCAAGGCTTGTGGGTTCGAATCCCACCATCGGCACCAGGTGAAATTTAAAAAGGCGAGTAGCCATTATTTCACCTTTTTTTAAGTTTGGCTAAGAGTCGCCTCTTTGAAAATTTATAAATTATTTTCTTTAATGGCTTGACGGATTATTTTTATCAAATCAAAATAAAATTTTAAATTATGAATGCTGGCTAAACGCAAGGCCAATGGTTCTTGGGTAATAAATAAATGACGCAAATAAGCCCGTGAATAATTTCGACAGGTCTCACAACGACAATTTTCGTCAATCGGTCTAAAATCTTTTTGATATTGAGTATTACGTAAATTTAATTCTTCATAAAATTTTGAATTTTGAATTGACTTTTTGAATTTTGAATTTTGAATTTTGAATTTGTAAATTTTAGCGTGCCTCGCTTCTCTTGTCGGAATAACACAGTCAAACATATCAATCCCTATTTTGACAGCTTGAACTATTTGTTCTGGTTTACCAACCCCCATTAAATATCTTGGTCTATTTTCGGGTAAAAGAGGTGCTAAATAATCTAAAATTTGCCACATTTTGTTCACTGGCTCGCCAACAGCTAAACCACCAACGGCATAACCGTCAAAGCCGATATTTAAAATTTCTTGGGCACTTTTCAAGCGTAAATCTTTAAAAATTGAACCTTGAATTATTCCGAATAAAAGAGGTTTTTTAATTTTGAATTCTGAATTTGTTTTTCGATCAAAAAATTTTTTACCCCTTTTTGCCCATAAAGTTGTCCGTTCTACCGCTTGTTCGGCTTCTTTTTTTGTACACGGCCAACCAACACACTCATCTAAGGACATTAAAATGTCCGAACCTAAATCAAGTTGAATTTGAATGGCTTTTTCCGGAGTTAAAAAAATTTTTCGACCATCAATTTCGGAAGAAAATTCTACACCATCATTTGTGATATTTCTCATTTTGGCCAAAGAAAAGACTTGAAAACCACCAGAGTCAGTTAGAATTGGTTGCGACCAATTCATAAAGTAATGCAGGCTACCAATTTTTTTAATAATTTTTTCGCCGGGCTGTAAAAATAAATGATAGGTATTAGATAAAATCATTTCTATCCCTATTTCTTTTAGTTCTTCAGAGGTTAAATTTTTTACTGCTGCCCGCGTGGCGATCGGCATGAAAATCGGTGTCTGAACAAAACCGTGAGCGGTTTCTAATTTCCCTGTTCTTGCCATTGACCTTTTTGATTTCTTAGTTATGATAAAAGACATAAAATAATGAAAAAAATAGAAAAATTTATTCTCTCTCAAAATTGGATAAAAGCTGATTTAATCACCTATTTGAGATTTTTCATCTTTGCTCCTTTGGTCATTTTCCTCTCTTTAATAAAATGGTATGCAACGGCGCTTATTTTTTATCTAATGGGTCTATTGACTGATGCTTTGGACGGCTATGTGGCTCGACTAAAAAATCAAGTCAAAGAAAAGGGGACAATTTTAGATGCTAGTGCTGATAAAATTTTTATTATTATCCCCTTTTTAATTTTAGGTTTCAGGTTTTTAAATCTAACCTTTGTCATTTTAGTTGTGGTTTTAGAAATTATCCACGTCCTAGTTGTCCTTTTCAGCCGCTTTCTTCGTCTTCCTTTAAAAACTGCAGCTAATTTTCCTAATCGAATTAAAATGTGGTTCCTTGGTTTAGGGCTTGGTTTTCTTCTTCTCGCTCCTTTTTCCCTCGCTTTTCTCTCTTCAACCTTTCTTCATTTAGCCATTGTTTCGTCATTTACTGGTACTTCTTTACAGATTGGTAAAATACTGAAAAATTGATTACGATAAAATTATCTTTCTTTTTTGCCTAAAACGAGAAATAGTTTTTCTCTTTCAATCTCTATTTCTTTTTTTTGTTTATTTAACAGTTTTTCCCTTCTTTCTATCTTGCTGGCCAGTGTCTGTTTTTTAAGGATGGCTAAATTTTTTTCGATAATTTTTGTCAATTTTTTTGAATCTGTTTGATAATAAATCTTGACTTTATCTTTGAGGGTCAATTTTTTCTCTTTTCGCCAAAAATTAATTTGTCGTACCAATTCTCTCAGCACCCCTTCTTCTCGGAGTTGGGGTGTTAAGGTAAAATCAAGTTCTACTGATTTTTCGGTCGTTGGTTGATAGATAATTTTTTTAATATTTAATTCATCCAAGATGATCTGTTCCAAATTTCTCTCTAATTTCTTGAGTTGAGGAAATTTAATGGTAATTTTATTCAATGGCTGACGAAGAGGAATTTTGTTTTTCGCTCGTTGTTCAAGACCAAGGTGGGTAATTTCCCTAATTATTTTCATTTGATCAATAATTTTTTGTTGAAACCAGTCTTGGCGCAGAGAGGGCCAATTTTCTAAATGGACAGATGTGGCTGGTCCTTTTATTGTTTGATAAATATACTCGGCTAAAAAGGGAGTAAAAGGAGCTAATATTTTAGCTAGATTAAGGATGATGTATCTCAAAGTTTTTAAGGCTGTTAATTTTATCTTTCTTTTTTCACTTTTAAATCTTTCACGGCTTCGCCGTAAATACCAAGTCGATAGTTCATCAATAAAATTAGCTAGAGAGCGGGCGGCATTGGTAATCTCATATCGCTCTAAACAATCACTAACATCTTTAATTAAAAGATTAAATTTAGCAACAATCCAGCGATCAAGAACATGAACAAGATCTTGAGTAGTAAGATTAGTAATTTTTATTTTCCCTCTATACATCTCGTAAAAAGAAACAACATTCCACAAAATCAAAAAAACTTTTTTCATCACCTCCTCAACTTGTTTTTCAGAAAAACATTTTGCTTCACCGGGCTGGTTAATGGTATAAAAATAAAAACGTAAAGTATCAGCCCCATATTGATTAATAATTTTTTCTGGTTCAACAACATTACCTCTCGATTTACTCATTTTTTCTCCTTTCTCATCTAAAACTAATCCATGGCAAATAACGTTTTTGTAGGCTGGTCCTTTTTCTAATAAAGTGGAAATGGCTAAAAGAGTATAAAACCAACCGCGGGTTTGATCTATACCTTCAGCGATATAGTCGGCCGGAAAAACTTCATTTTTTTCATATCTTTTTTTATTTTCAAAAGGATAATGGTGTTGGGCAAAAGGCATGGCCCCGGAGTCAAACCAGCAATCAATAACTTCCGGCACTCTTTTCATTTTTCCACCGCATTTTTCACACTGGAAGACAAATTCATCAATATAGGGCCGATGTGGATCTTGTACTTTGCGACCACTTAATTTTTCTAATTCTTCAAACGAACCAATCACTTTGGTATTATCGCATTTTTGAGATTCGAAATTCGAGGTTTGAGATTTACCAGTTTGGCACTGCCAAACTGGTAAAGGTGTTCCCCAGTATCTTTCTCTTGATAAAGCCCAATCTTTCACTTCCTTAAGCCAAACACCGAAACGTCCTTCTTTGATAAAAGAGGGAACCCAGTTTATTTTTTCATTGTTTTTAATCAATTCTTCTTTTATCTTCGGCTCACTCATTCTAATAAACCATGATTTTTTCGCGTAATATAAAAGTGACGAATCGCAACGCCAACAAAATGGATAATCATGATGAATTTTTTCTAATTTCCATAAAATATTTCTCTTTTTTAAATCATCAATCACATCTTTGTCTGCCTCTTTAACAAACTTCCCTTCACCAATAATTCCTTTAGCCATATTTCCATCAGGATTGACAGTCATTAAGATGGGAAAGGTAGGTAAATTTTGAATTTTGAATCTTGAATTTTGAATTTTAATCACTTCCATATCTTCTTCACCGAAAGCTGGAGCAATATGGACAATACCCGTTCCGTCTTCCATTGAAACAAACTCGCCAGAGATAACTTCATAAATCCGTCCTTCAACTTGAGCAGGATAAAGTCCTTCATATTTTTGACCAATTAAATCTTTACCTTGATATTTTTCAACAATTTCAAAGTTTTCTAAAACATTAAGTCGTGGTTCAGCCAAGATAAAATATTCATCATTAACTTTTACTTTAACATAAGTCGCTCCTGGATGAATGGCTAAAGCAACGTTGCCTGGCAATGTCCAAGGCGTGGTCGTCCAGACAAAAAAATAAGTATTGGGGTCATCAATTTTTTTAAATTTAAGATAAAGAGAAATGTCTTCAACATTTTCATAACCCAGAGCTACTTCATGGGAAGAAAGGGTCGTCCCACAACGCGGACAATGAGGAACAACTTTGTAATCTTGATAAAGTAAACCCTTTTGCCAAATCTGTTTTAGAATCCACCAAACTGTTTCAATATAATAATTCTCATAAGTAATGTAAGCATTTTTGTAATCCAGCCAAAAGGCAATTCTTTCAGAAAAATTTTCCCATTCTTTTTTATATTGCCAAACCGATTCTTTACATTTCTTATTAAACTTAGCAATACCATATTTTTCAATCTCCGGTTTTCCGCGCAAGCCCAATTTTTTTTCCATCTCCAATTCGACTGGTAAACCATGCGTATCCCAACCAGCCTTTCTTTCAACATAATAACCTTTCATTGTCTTATAACGACAAATGATATCTTTGAAAATTCGAGATAAAACATGATGAATACCAGGTAGGGCATTGGCGGTTGGGGGGCCTTCAAAAAAGACAAACGGTCTTCCCCTTTTTGTCTTCTTTAAAGTTTTTTCAAAAATTTTACTTCTTCGCCAGAAGGCTAAGATTTTCTTTTCAATTTGTGGAAGGTTAATAGACATATCTTTGTAAGATTATTTTAAATTTTTTCTTTCCGTTAATTTTGCAAAGCAAAATTTTGATGGTTTCTGTTTGGGAAGAAATTTATGTGCAGAAATTAATAATTTTTATGAACAGATGGTTTTTATTATATCAAGAAGTATCAAATTAGCAAGTCAAGGCCCTTATCTTATCACCAAAAAACAACTTAAAAACGATTCTAAATTTTAGAATCGTTCACTAATCTCGACGGTCATCGTATTCAATGGAACAACATCTTGAAGTAAGATAATTCAAATAAACCAACTTATTACTGTCTTATAAATTACCACGATCGTTATAAAATGTAAGACGTTCATTCTCGATAATGGAACTAAGGGGTTGGTTTTATAATTTAAACCAGCCCATTTTTTATGCCGAGATCTCTAAAGAGATTGGCGGGATAGTGAGATAAGATAGAATAAATTGTTTTAAGATATTTTCTGTCGATTTTTTTGTTTTTTAAAATATATTGTTTAAAAAGTCGTTCTGACCTCCAAGCAACATATTGCTTTATGGTGTTTAAATCAAAAACAATGTTTTTTTTCTTTTGTAAATTTAATTTATTTAATTTGGCAGAAATAATTTCTAAATAATTTTTATGGTCAGAAGACAGGGGGGGGTTTTTAAATTTACATAGATTCCAAATACTTGAACTGTTAATAATTTCTTTCAGAAAGTTGGATAATTCTTGCCATCTTTCTCTTTTTATTGATCTAAGCCTTGATAATAATTTTAATTTTTTGTATAAAGAAAATTTATTGATTAAATTTTTATATTCGATTGTTTCAAAGAATAAATGACTTAATTCATGAAGTATTAACTTCCAAATAGAATTAATATTTTTCCCCCCTCGATCCAATGATCCGAGAACTAAAATTATTTTATTTTCACCGACAGTAACTCCTCCTTGCCAGTAAATTTCAGATGGCATAATTATGAGATAAATTATTACCATATTTTTTATTGTACAATTGGCGCCATAAAATACACTCAGTTTATTAAGAAGAGAAGAAAGATGTTTTTTTATTAGAGGGTACGATTTTTTTAGAATTTTATAATTCTCTTCTAACGAATAATAATATTTCCCCCAAAATTTCTCAAAACGAGGCTGGAAAATTTCAAAAATATTTTTTAAATTATCGGTTAATTGCTCTAATTGAAGTTTTGTAAATCTTTGATAAATCAGACGCCAAATTTTTGATGGTTGATTAATAGGCTTTAAAAAACACTCTCTTAAAGCATTGGGATGTCTTTTCTTTTTTATTTCTTTTGCTATTTTTTTATATTTTTTTAAAGCCTCCTTTTCTTTCTTAGTCAAGTGGCCAAATTGTTTTATATTTTCTTTGTTATATTCATGGAAAACAGTTTTTCTGTAACCAGCGAAGTTATCGATCAAAAAAAAGAAGTTAGTCCATTTACTGACGATAAATTTTAATTTAATTTGTCTCATTTTATAATAATTACAACATTATCAAAAATATAATTTTTTATTTTTAAAAAATATCAATTATTCTGAAAAGTTGATCGCCATTTTCTTCAATAGAAAGTTTTTATTTTCTTCTCGCCACTATTTCCACAATGTAATGAAAATGAGAAATTGGTTTTTTGTCTTTGATTTTTCTTTCTTGATAAAATAATATCTCAAATCCTGTTTGGAAATATTTCTTCAACTCATTTTTTTTGAAAAAATGCCACCAGTGAGGTGGTTTTTTACTCCAAAAAGTATTTTCTTCTATTGGTTGATGTTTCTTTTTAAATTTTTTAAAAGAAGAATCTTTAACTGTAAAGGCAGAAATAATAAATATACCATTTTTAATTAAACTATTTTTAATTTTTTCAATTATTTTCTGAAATTCTGATTTTTTAATAAAATTTAAAGATTGTCTGGCTAAAATCAAGGAGTATTTATTTGGAATAAATTTAAATTTTTTAAAATCAAGACATTTTGCTTTGATCGACAGTTTATTTTTCTGGATAATTCTTTTTATTTCGCTGATAGAATTTTTATCAATATCAATCGCCTCAACTCCAAAACCATTTTTTGCTAAGAAAAAACTATCTCCTCCTCGACCTGCCCCCAGATCTAAAGTAAAGCCTTTAGGTATTTGATTAAGAAATTTTAATATTAAATAATAAGGTTTAATCATTTTCGAATTTTTAAAAATTTTATTTTTTATTCCACTACCCCCCTGCCTTTTGCCCAATCATCAAATTCTAAATTAGTGTCAAGAGGGTTGGCTTCTGTATAAATTTTTGCCCCAGTAAAAGCATCTTCGGCTTGGAAGGTCGTTTTTTCTAATAAGGTCAAAATTTTGCCTCGATCATCTTCATTTGGCGTTAAACCAATTTTAAAACTTGCCTCTAAAAAAGAATATGGTCCGCCGGCGTATGATGGAATCGAATCAATCTGCCAGATAATTTTTCTAGAAAAATTATCAAAAGAAAGATAGCCAACAGAGACCCTTTCTTCATTTAACCAATTAACTTTAGAAGGTAAAATGGTTTCAATCTTGATGTTTTTAATTTCATTTGTTGTATTAACTGGTCGTAAAAAAATAAAATAAGCAGTGGTTTCGCCGACGCGAGGCGGCAGCGGGCCACTCCCAATTTTTAAACCTTCATCGCTAAAATATCTTGCTTCGGTTTCGATTTTAACCCGACTGTTAATTTTTAATTTAATTTTATTGGCTTCGGTCTGAAACACGATGGTTTGTCGCCGGAATAAATTGGCTTCACTGACAAAAGAGACGTCAAGATAGGGATTAATTGGTTTATTTTTAGAAACCTCTTCATAAGATTTAAGCTTTAAAGAAAAAATTATTTCTCCCTCTTGGCCGGCCTCAATGCCTTCTAGGTCTTTAATTTGGCTTTTATCCCAGATTAGACATTTTTTTTCCCCTTGTTCAATTTTCCATTGATTACTGTCAATTTTTTTCTCAGCTGATTGCCAGGTCCAAAAAAGAGAAGAAAGTTTCTCAAGGTTTAAAAGTTCGACTTGATTAAAACAAAGTTTAAAAAGAGGGTCAAAAAACTTTTCTTCGCTGATATTTCTATAACTTAAATTAAAAGCAACCATCTCACCAAAATTAGCGCTCTGCTCTTCGTTAAAGGTTTGATTAATCCTTAACCCAGTGACGAAGCCTGGTTGAATGACTTTTAGAATAAATTCTTTTTCTTTTTGGAGATAATTTTTCCCGGCCTGAACAAGAATAATGATAACTCTAAATTTCCTCTCTTCTTCTTGTTGACGAGAAAAAAATCCCTTGAAGTCAAATTTTTTTTCTTCCCCTACTTCAAAAGTTGCCAACCACCATTTTTCTTTATTCTCTGAGATAGAGATCTCTGGCTCAGAAAAAGAAAGAGAAAAATCTTCTGGAGAGATAAGAATAATTTTTGTCTCAACTTTTTCCTGGCCGTTATTTTTAATAGTCAATCTAAATTCACCCTCCTCGCCTCTCATCAACTCGGTTGGATTAAAAATTTCCCAATCAAAAGGATAAGCTGTTAAAATAAATTCGCTTGAAGTTTCTTTTTTAAACCAAGAAGAAAAATTTGCTAACTGAAAAGTTAAAGTAGAAGAAAAAATTTTCTTCTCGCCTGGCTGGCCGAATATTTTCCCTTCGATTTTTATTTCTTTTTGTTCATTTTTTTTTATTTTTTCAAGATTAATCAAGCAACCGATCGGTAAAGTTTCATGACAAAGGGGTTCAATATTTTTTAAAAAAAAGTCTTCTTGCGGAAAATTAATCATCAATTCGGCATTAATTAAATCAGAATTTTCATAATTTTTAATCATAACTGACCAATGAAAATTTTGACCAATAACCACTGTTTCTGGTCTTTCAATTCTTAAGTCAACACTTTTCTCTTTTTGAGAAAGTTGAAAGCGGGAAATAAAAAAATAAACCAGAATGCTAAAGAAAATGATTGTCAAAACAAAAAAAGAAATAAGAAAAAATTGCCTTTTTGATTTTTGACTTTCTGGTTGAAAATTTTTTCTAAAATAAGAAAATCTGTTCAGGCTGTCAACATTCATAAACGAGACTTACAAAACTAACGCAAGTTGAAAAATAAAGATTTAATTTCTATTCTAATTATAAGCTAGAAATTTTATCTCTTCTTTTCAAAATTTTCTATGGCTCTAACCACTTCTGAATCGGATTTTAAATCTTCAACGAAAATAATATGTTCTTTATTAATTCGCATCTCGTCTTCGGGACCGTGTGGCTCCTGGCCCAATTTAACGATCGAGAGTTGAGGCGAACCATCTTGCCCCTCTGACTGTTTTTGAGCAAACTGAAGATAATAAACTTTTTTCAAAACTAAAACATCTTTTGTTTCTTTAGCGATCAAACCGAAATAAGCCTGACCGTTTGACAAAAAAACCGCCTGCCAGCTATTTTTTTTACCTCTTAAGCCGGAAAAAACAGAAGAATTTTCCAAAATCAAGACTCCTAATAAAATAACTAAAATCAGCAGAATGAAGAGTTTAAAGATTTTAAATGGTTGAAGCTTCTCTTTAAAGACAGAAATTTTTTTTAATTTTTCCAGAAAGCCCGATGATACCTCATTCTCTAAATGAGAAATTTTTGATTCTTGATAATTTTCTTTTTCAATCATAAAATTAATGGTTATTTATTGAAAGAAATTAAACTTTGATAGGTTTTCAGTGTTTCTTCAGCAGTCCTTTCCCATCGATATTCTTGTGCCTTTAAGAAAGCTCTCTTTCTCAACCTCTGCTGTTTTTCCTCATCAACTAATAAATCAATTAATGCTTGAGTAATTTCAGAAATACGGTAAGGATTAACAAAAACAGCATTGCCTTCACCAACAATTTCTGGTAGTGAGGAGAGTTGGCTGGTAATAACCGGCACCCCTTTAGCCATTGCTTCAATAACTGGTAGGCCAAAACCTTCATAAAGAGACGGAAAAATAAAAACTTTTGCCCCTTCCAATAAAGCATTTACATCTTCGGCTGGAATATAACCGGTCAGAATAATATCTTTTTTATAGAGAGATTTTTTAACCTTAGATTTTATCTTACTCTTAGCTGAACCGGCCTTGCCAATGAGAACTAATTGAATATCTTGAAAATTTGGGGGGAATTTTCCTGGTGTCTTTTTAACCTTTTCCTTAAAAGACTCGAAAGAAGAAATAAGACGACAGATATTTTTCCTCGTCTCAAGGGGTGAAAGAAAAAGAAAGTAATCATTTTTGATCTTATACTTCTCTTTTGCTTTCTGAACAGCTTCTTGTCCTAATTTCTGGAAAAATCTCTGATCAAGTCCGTGATAAATAACATTAATTTTTTCTGAAGGAATTTTTAAAATTTCTTCTAAATCTCTCTTTGTCGAGTGTGAAACGGTAATAATTTTTTCGACGCGAGGAAGAAACGACAAAAGCTCTTTTTCTTTTTTTTCAACATCTTTTTTAGAAAATAAATTTGGCAGTCTCAAAAAAGCAAGGTCATGGACAGTAACAACTGTTTTAATATCCAATTTTTGGGGTGAATGTGGAACGGTTGGAAGATGAAAAAGGTCAAGTCGTTCTTTTTTTAAAATTGCCTCAAAAAGATAAAGAGAGATTGGTTTAATGATATATTTTTTGTAAAGAAAAAAGGGATAAAAAACAAATTTTACATTCTTTTGGCTAAATTTTTTTATTTTTTTCTTTTTAATCCGATGGTCAAAAAATAAAACATATTCGTTTTGCTGATCAATTTTTAAAAGGTGTCTTAATAATTGATAAACATAGTGTCCAACGCCACCCGCCTCTCCTTTTTCTGGATTTAAAATTGTGCGACAATCAATACCGATTCTCATAAAATGATTTTTATAAGAGATTTTTATTTATTATACTACTTCCGCAAAAAGGGGGAAATGATATAATTGTGGAAAACAGCTTTTTTGATGATGTCTTGTTTATGAAATTAATTACTATCAATAAAAAAGCATATCATAATTATGAAATCTTGGAAACCTATGAAGCAGGTATTGTTCTAACCGGTCCAGAGGTGAAATCGGTTAAAGCCGGGAAAATTGATCTGACAGGTAGTTATGTTACCCTTGACAAAAGCAGTATTCCTTGGTTAACTAATCTTAACATTGCTCCTTATCCACCAGCCAAAGGTGATCAAGAAAATTATCAACCATCGAGACCACGAAAATTACTCCTTAAGAAAAAAGAGATTGCCTCTTTGATTGGTAAGACAAAAATGAAGGGCTTGACAATAATACCTTTAAAAGTGTATAATAAACATGGTTTTATTAAAATTGAAATTGGTTTAGGGCGAGGTAAGAAAAAGTTCGACAAGCGAGAGGAGATAAAGAAAAGAGAATTGGAAAGAAAAATTAAAGAAGAATTAAAATATAAAATCTAAAGAAAGTAATGACGGGGATGTAATAAAATCGAAAGGAAAGGAAACTGTAGAATGGCTTTCCGGTTGAGAGCGCCGAGAATGTTCTCGTCAATTATAGATGCCAATCAATATGCTTATGCGGTTGCTTAAAAATTAAGTAACCGACTTTGATCTAAAATTTCTGCTATTAGGTCAAAGTATTAAATCAAGTTCCGCTAAAAATAAAGAGCGGAGCAAGCAGAATTGGACATTTTGACTGTCTGAGTCAAAATGTCGACAAGAATCAGACTAGGTTTCGGAAGGTTTTGTCTGGTTTTCACTTCCGAACTAAAGAGATAACCAGACTATGAAAGTAGAAGTTCTCAGTTTTCTTCTCCTTGACGTGGGTGAGAAGCCCGCCATCTCCACCACATATTTTGTTAAAATAATTTAAAAATATTTTTTAATTTTTTATTTGTATTTTTAATTTTACTTGTAGTGAAGTATTATCGTCTAAACAACCAAATTACGGCACCGAAAGTACGCCTCATCGACGAGGAAGGTAAACATTTAGGTGTTTTTAGTATCGAAGAGGCGCGGCGTTTATCTCAACAAAAAAATCTTGATTTAGTAGAAATTTCACCAAAAGAAACGCCGCCAGTTGTTAGAATTGTTGACTTTGGTAAGTTCCTTTATGAAACAAAGAAAAAAGAAAGAAGTATCAAAAAGAGAAAACAGGAAATTAAAGGATTAAGACTTTCTTTAAGAGTAGGCAGACATGACTTAGAGGTAAAGAAAAAGCAGGTTTTGAAATTTTTAGAGGCTGGTCAAAGGGTAAAAATTGAACTGGTTTTAAGGGGCCGAGAAAAGACTCATTTTGATTTGGCCAAAAAAATTATTGATGAATTTATTAAAGGTTTAGGAGAAATTAAAATTGAACAACCGCTTGTTAGACAAGGTGACCGATTGACCGTTCTTATTTCTCGCTAATTTTCAATAAAATTTACCATTAATTTTACAAATGTATTTGCAGAAATTCTTCTCTGCTATTCATACTTATCACGACATATGAAAACTTATCAATCAATCGCTAAAAGATTTAAATTAACTAAAAGGGGTAAAATTGTCCATAAAAGTACTGGCCTTGATCATTTTCGAACAAAAAAAAGAGGAAAATATATCTTAGTTAAAAGAAAAAGAAAAAAAATTTCACCAGTTTATAAAAAAACTATTTTAAAGATCATGAAAATGAAATAGTGCGAAAGGGTTGGTTATCGGTTTTTTTACCTTACTCTTATTTTTAATAAAATTAATTAATAGATAAAACTTAACCAAAGATTATAAACATGGCGAGGGTTAAACGAGGAAAAAGTCATCTTAAAAAAAGAAAAAGACTCTTAAAAAGAGTTAAGGGTTATCGTTGGGGAAGAAAAAGGTTGATTAAATTAGCTAAAGTGGCTGCTCTAAAAGCAGGTGTTTATGCCTATCGTGATCGAAAAAGAAAAAAAAGAGAATTTAGAAAACTCTGGCAGATCAAAATCAATGCCGCTTGTCGAGAATTGGGTTTAACCTACTCTAAATTTATTGCTTTACTTAAAAAGGCAAAAATTGAATTGGATAGAAAAATTTTGGCTCAACTAGCTGAATTTTATCCGGAAATTTTTAAAAAGATTGTTGAAGAAATAAAAAAATAAAAATTTTTTGGGCCCGTGGTGTAGTCAGGTTTAACACGTCGCCCTGTCACGGCGAAGATCGCCGGTTCAAATCCGGTCGGGCCCGTTTTTTTATTGTCATCCAACCACCGAAAAAGACAGTGATAAAAATCAATAGACTGATTATTTGTCCAAATCTTAAATCAAAAATTATCGGTTGTGGATCAATTCGTAAAAATTCAATAAAAAAGCGAAAGGTGGAATAAAAAAGAGCCAAGGAAATAAAAGTTGAACCACTGATTTGGCTTTTTTTTATTCTCAAAATTAAAAACAAAAAGACAAAAAGACAAAAAATTGACTCAATAAAAAATAAAGGCTGAAAAAAATCATAGCGCTCAAAACCAGGTAAACGATTCTCTAGACTAATCGGGATTCTCAAAAAAGAATCGGTTGGCAAACCATAGATTTCTTGGTTGAAATAATTGCCCCAACGAATAATGGCGATACCTAAAGCAACGGCTGGCGAAAATAGATCAAGTAAAGTCCAAAGATTAAAATGATATTTTCGACTATAAAAATATAAAAATAAAAAGCCAAAAATCATGGCGCCAAAAATTCCCAAGCCCCCTTGCCAGAAAAATAAAATTTCTAAAGGATTCTGCCAATAATAATTGATCTCTAAAATAACATGATACAAACGGGCGCCAATTAAACTAAAAATAAAAAGCCAAAAAATTAAATTAATTATTATTTCTTTTTTTATGCCCTTCTCTTCAGCTAATTTAAGAGTAAGAAAAAATCCTAACCAGAAAGCTAAAAAAATAAAAAAGCCATACCAGTAAATCGTCAATGACCCAATGCGCAAGAGAACAGGATTTGGTAAGTAAGAATGAAAAAACATATTTAAATTATATCACTTTCAAAAATAAAATCCCCATTCTTCTGCCTGCCAGCGTAAGGCCTACTTCGCACACGGCGAATCAACCTTAACTTTGGCTACTTCCTGGTAAGGAGGGCTCCCAGTTTCGCCACTGACAGGCAGAAGAATGAAGACAGTTTTTTATTATGAAAATAATAGCAATTTTTAAAAATTTTGTCAAGGGTCTTGACAAAAAAATAAAAAATGTTATCTTAAATTAAGATGAAAAATAATCAAATTAAAAATTTTATTATTTTTGGTCTTTCTTTGGGCTGCTTTGTCCCCCTATTATTTTTTTTACCGAAAGCCGCTCAAGCCATCACCACTGCCACTTTAAGAATTGCTCACAATGACGGGGTCCAGTGTTATCTTAATAATCTTGAAGTTATTAACACCCTTAGCGAACCACAAACGCATCGTTATTGGAATAAAGAAATTAATGTAAAAAACTATCTTCAGAGTGGTCGCAATCTCTTAGCCTGTCGGGTCAGTAATGGTGATGGTAATCCAGGAACAGGTATTGGTTATTTTGATCTCGAATTGAAAGTTGATTCCCAGACGATCATCGCTAGTCGAAGCGGTGATTGGAAATATTTTGGTCAAAGTGGTAAAACTACTCCACCATCGATTGATAGTTATGGCCGAACCTGGTTTCATCCTTATTATGACGACAGCTCTTGGCGTACTGGTTCAACTCCATTTGGTGGATGGGGAGCGTCAATCTTGGGTCAAGCTCCTGATGATGGTTGGTTTCGTAAATCCTTTACTATTTCTTTTGACGAATCAATCTCACAAAATTGTCCTCGTTTTACCGATCGTCTAACTTGTCTTAATTATGGTTGCTGGTGGTATAATTCCGCCTGTTTCAATAACCCACCGCCCATCAATTGTGCTCAATTCAATAATGAAACAACGTGTTTCAACCGTGGTTGTTGGTGGCATGGCACAGAATGTTCTAACAGCCCTCGGCCACCAGAAAAAATTGGTTTTAGTCCCTTTGGTTGTATTAGACCAACAATTCATCGTTTTGGTCAATATAAAGATCTCTCACGCGGCCCATATCAAATTACCCTAGAAGATTATCAACCGTTAATTACTGGCCTAGTAAAATATGGAAATCGGGTTGAGATTTATGTTGATAATCAATCAATTGGCAAAGCAGTGGTCAAGGAAGGAGAGGATTCGGGCATTGCAAATTTTTATTTTAAACCAAAAGGAACAATTGTTCCATCTACGGATCAACTAAACTTTCATCGTTTAAAAATCGTAGCTGTCAATCCGCTTGACCAAAGTCTTTGTGCTAACGAGTTGGTGAGTTTTAGAATTAAACCGTATCCTGCTCCCATCATTCATCGTTTAGGAGAAATCCCTTATGTGATGCGAGCCAATAAATTAACGATTAAAACTAAAAATCCTTTAGTTACCGGTCTCGTTAAAAGCGGCTCGGTGGTCGAAGTTTTTGTTGATAATCAATCGGTTGGTCAAGCAAAAATTCAAAAGGGAAAAGAAATGGACAATTTTTATCTTACTCTTCCAACTTTGTCTTTAGGCCAACACAGCTTATACGCCATTGCTAAAAAGGCCGGTGCCGAATCAATTGTTTCAGCCCCTTCACAAATTTTTGAGTTTACGGTGAGAGAATAATTTTTTGAAAAATAAAAAGATGAATTGATTAATCATTTTTTATTTTAGCTAAAATTTTTATTTTTTTTCTTTTGATAATCTTCAATTGCTGCCCGAAGTGCCTGTTCAGCCAAAACCGAACAATGAATTTTCTGGGGCGGCAAACCACCGGCTTGTTCAGCCACGGCTTGATTAGATATTTTTAAAGCTTCATCTAAAGTTTTTCCTTTAATCATTTCCGTCAAAATTGAACTGGTGGCAATAGCGGCGGCACAGCCAAAGGTCATAAAACTTGCCTCGGTAATTACATTATCCTTAACCTTGATGAAAAGTTTCATGACGTCGCCACAGGCTTTATTACCTACTTCACCTACCCCATCAGCCTCTTTCATTTCGCCAAAATTACGAGGTTTGCGAAAATGGTCCATTATTTTATCACTATAGTAAGCCATATAAAGATTAGTTATTAGTTATTAGTTATTTGGTTATTTGGTTATTGGTTATTGGTTAATTTTTTTATAAAAAGGAGAGATTGAACGCAATTTTTTTATTATCTGGGGGAAAATTTTCAAAAAATAATTAATCTCTCTCTCTTTAGTAAACCGGCCTAAGGTTAGACGTAAAGAAGAATGCGCTTCTGCATCGGAAAGCCCGATCGCTTTTAAAACATGTGATGGGCGAAGACTTTTCGATGAACAGGCTGAACCAGTTGAGGCAGCGATACCAACCTCATTTAAGGCAAGAACCATTGCTTCGCCCTCAACACCCTCAATGGAAAAATTAAGATTATTTGGCAGGCGTAGATGGGGATGGCCATTAAGACGAACATCTTTAATTTTTTCAAAAATACCCTTGATCATTTTTTCTTTTAACTGGATTAATTTTTGATATTCTTCATTCATTGTCTCTCGGGCCAATTCAACGGCTTTGGCAAAGCCAACAATGCCGGCAACGTTTTCGGTCCCAGAACGAATTCCTTGTTCATGTCCACCACCATGTAAGAGTGGTTCAATTTTTACGCCCCGACGAAGATAGAGTAGTCCAATACCCTTTGGTCCATATAATTTGTGGGCTGAGGCAGAAAGTAAATCAACTCCCAACTCATCAACATTAATTGGTAGGTGACCAAAACTTTGAACAGCGTCCGTATGAAAGTAAATTGGTATTTTGATACCTATTTCATACCTTCTGGCTCTAATTTTCTTAACTATTTTCCCAATTTCTGCAATCGGCTGAATCGTTCCGATTTCATTATTAGCCTGCATTATTGAAATTAAAATTGTTTCATTAGTGATGGCTTTTTCGACTTCATTGAGATTAACCAAGCCATTCCTATCCACTGGCAGATAAGTAATTTTAAACCCTCTTTTTTCTAACCAATGACAAGGCTCTAAAACGGCGTGATGTTCAATTTGTGAAGTAATAATATGCTGACCAAATTTTTCGTTGGCTAAAGCCACTCCTTTAATGGCTAAATTATTGGACTCAGTCCCACCACTAGTAAAAATAATTTCCTCTTTTTTAGCGCTAATAAAATTAGCTATTATTTCGCGGGATTTTTCAATGGCCTCCTTAGCTTCTTGTCCTAATAAATAAATAGTTGAAGCGTTACCATATTTTTTTTTCAAATACGGCAACATTGCGACCAAAACTCTCTTATCTAGTGGTGTAGTTGCCGCATTATCGAAATAAACTTTTATTTTCATAAAACAAAATTTGAAAGCTTATATTTTTCTATTTTATCCTCTTTCTTTTTAAAAGTCAAGATGATATAATATAAAATAAATAGATGAAAAACCCTCCACAAACTTTAAAAATTATTCCCTTAGGCGGTTCAGAAGAGGTTGGCAAAAACTGCACCGTTTTTGAATACGGCCAAGAAATCATTGTTCTCGACCTCGGACTTGATTTTCCAACCGAAGAGACACCAGGTGTTGATTATATTATTCCTGATGTTAGTTATTTGAAAAAAAATAAAGAAAAAATAAAAGCTATTGTCATTAGTCACGGTCATCTTGACCACATTGGCGCTATTCCTTATATAATTTCTGAGATTGGCTATCCACCCATTTACGGCCTGCCCCTTACTATTGGATTAATTGGTGAACGCTTAGAAGAGTTTAATTTAGAAAAGAAAGTAAGGTTAAAGAGAGTTAACCTTGATTCAGTTTTAGAATTTAAAAACTTCCGCCTTTCTTTTTTCCATGTTAATCATAATATTCCTGATTCGATGGGTATTGTTTTTGAAACACCGGTTGGCAAAGTTGTCCACACCGGTGATTTTAAAATTGATTTAACACCAACGGATCAAAAACCAATTGATTTAGAAAAAATTAAAAATCTAGGTAAACAAGAAATCTTGGTTCTTCTTTCTGACAGTGTCAACGCCGCCGAGCCTGGCAAAACCGTTTCCGAACAACAAGTCGCAACAATGATTGATAACCTTTTTTCGAAAATCAAGGGCCGGATTATTTTTACTACCTTCTCCACCCTTATCACTCGTATCCAAGAATTAATCAAGGTGGCAGAAAAATATGGTCGGCGGGTCGTCATCGCTGGTCTAGCTATGGAGAAAACTTGTCGGGTTGCCATTGAGCTTGGTTATTTAAAAGTCAAACCAGAAACTTTAATTTGGCCCCATCAAATGAAAAAAATTTCGCCGGAAAAAATTGTTGTCCTTGCTTCCGGCTCACAGGGAATGGAAAATTCCGCCCTCTCTCGCATTTCTATTGGCAAACATCGTTTTGTTAAAATTAAAAAGGGCGATACGGTTATTTTTTCTTCTTCGCCAATTCCTGGTAATGAAAGGGCTATTCATGATTTAATGAATAACCTTGTTGATCACGGCGCCAAAGTAATCTACGAACCACTTTTTGGTATTCATGCCTCTGGTCATGCTCAACGGGATGACTTGAGGTTGATTCTTTCTTTAATTAAACCTCGATATTTTGTCCCAGCTTATGGTGAACATTATATGCAAGTTGCTCATGCGGAAATCGCTCAGGAAGTTGGTTTGTCTCCAGAAAATATTTTTATTTTAAATAATGGTGATTGTTTAGAAATCGATCAAAATAAAATTGCTCGCCTCATTAAAAACAAAGCACCAAATGAGGCTATTCTGGTTGACGGTCTGGGAGTTGGCGATATTAAACATGTCGTCTTACGCGATCGCAAAACTTTGTCAAAGGCCGGAATTTTTGTTATTATCTTATTAACTGAGAGAAAAAGAAAGATTATTAATCATTTAGAAGTTGTCTCGCGAGGTTTTGTTTTTCTCAAAGAATCAGAAAAATTAATTAAAGAAACAAAAAATAAAATCAAAAAAATTACCAAAAAATATCTCAAATCGCAAGCAAAAATTATTGATTGGGAGCCATTAAAAAATAAACTTCGCAATCAGATCGGCGATTTCCTTTTTTCCAAAACTGGTCGCCGACCAATGATTTTGCCTATAGTGATTGAGATATAATTTATTATTATTGAATAAAAACTTATGCCTCGTGTTTTTTCTGGTATGCGGCCAAGTGGTGAGTTGCATTTAGGCAACTACCTCGGCGCATTAAAAAATTGGCTAGCTCTACAGAATCAATATGAGTGTCTTTTTTGTATTGTTGATTATCATGCCATTACCACTCCTTTTGAACCAAAAAAAATGAAAAAGAAGATTTTTGATTTAGCCGTCAGTTATTTAGCCGCTGGTCTCGACCCAAAAAAATCAATTATTTTTATCCAATCAGAAGTTCCGGAAGTAACAGAATTGGCCTGGATTTTCAACAGCATCACACCGATTGGCGAATTAAAAAGAATGACCCAATTTAAAGAAAAATCAAAGCAACACCCCGAATCGGTAAATATCGGTCTACTTGATTATCCAGTTTTAATGGCGGCTGATATTTTACTTTATAAGGCAGAATTAGTGCCAGTTGGCGAAGACCAAGTTCAACACGTAGAATTAACACGGACCATTGCGAGAAAATTCAACAAAATCTTTGGCCCAACCTTTCCTGAACCAAAAGTAGTTCTTACTAAGGCGCCGCGAGTAATGAGTTTAAAGGATCCAACAAAAAAAATGAGTAAGACTGGTGATGAGGGTATTGCTTTAGTTGATCCACCAGAAATAATCTGGAAAAAACTTTCTATTGCTGTTACTGACCCGGCCAGAAAAAGAAGAACAGACCCTGGCGAGCCCAAAAAATGTAATCTTTATAGTTTGCACGAATTATTTACTGAGGAAAAAATAAAAAGAGAGATGGCTAAAAAATGCCGCACCGCTCAAGTCGGTTGTTTAGAATGTAAAAAAATTTTGGCTGAAAACATTGCCAAAGAATTAGCGCCATTTAGAAAAAAATATCTCGAATTATCGAAAAATCAAGGCCTAATAAATAAAATTTTAGCTGACGGTGCTCAACGAGCTAAGAAAATTGCTTCGGAAACACTCAATGAAGTTAAGAAAAAAATCGGTTTGAGATAAATGAGATAAAAAAAGAAATTAAATAACAAAAAGATCGCCAAAAATATGGCGATCTTTTTTATACTATCTATATTGATCTTTTTATCAATCTTTTATCCCTTCAAAAGTTTCTCAATTAAGTCACGAAATTCTTTTTCTTCTTTTGGCAAACCTGCCGCACCCTCTCTTTCATAAGCATTGCCAATCCGATAATAACGACAGCCAAAAACAAAGGTTGGGATCGAACCATAAGGATTAAATTCTTGAAAAACATTCATCTCTGTCTCGGGGACTGAACCTTCCTTTTGCGGAGTTAAAGTGTCATCTTCTTGGCCTTTATCTAGTTGCCAGTGATAGGCAATGATTTTTTTCTTTTGAACATACTCTTTTGCCACCTTATCAAAGGTTTCTTTTATCCATTGACAATGAGGACACCAACTAGTGGTAAAAAGTCTGACAATTGGTTTACCGTCTTTCTTACAAACTGGTTTGCCGGTATCAATAAAGGAACCGACTGGTGTTCCTGAAGGTTCTTGTGGTGTGGGTTGGTTTGGTGTTTCACTTAAAGCACCAGTTGCTTTATTTTCTAAAGCCATATCCGCTCTCATCTTATTCATTACTGTATAGGAATAAACCAGACTCAGGGTAGCAAAAAGAGCAATTCCGGTAATAATACCGAAAATAAAAGTCGTTTTTGGCGAAACAACTTCCCAAAATTTCTTTTTTGTTTGTTCTCCGTTCATAAAGTTAAAGTTAATAAATTAAAGAAGATTTTATTCTAACATTAATAAAAAATTTGTCAAGTTCTCTGAAGTTGTATTTTCTGTCCTAACCAATGATAAGCAACCTCACGAAATTTTGGTGTTAAATCAGAAACGAAAAATTGATGATTGTGGCTTTTGACTATTTTTTTTTCAATCTCTGAATTTTTTTCTAAAAATTCTTTTAATTTGAAAATTACTTCCTCTCCCGGATCAACGAGTCTGACTTGCCGGCCGATTTTTAATTGAATCTGGTGGCGCAGTAGAGGATAATGAGTACAGGCCATAATTAAAGTATCAATTTGCGCCATCTTTAATGGATGAAGATAAGATTTAATAATCCTTTTTGTCTCGGCTTTTTTCAGCCAACCTTCTTCAACTAAGGGAACAAGCAGCGGGGCAGCTTGGGAGAAAACTTTAAGAGCTGAATTCTTCTCCTGAATTAACTTTTCATAAATTCGAGAATTAACCGTGGCTCGAGTGCCGATGACGCCAATTCTTTTGTTTCTTGTTATTTTGACGGCTTTTTCGACAGCTGGTGTTACAACTTCAAAAATTGGTAGTGAAAAATTCTTTTTTAAATTTTCATAAGCCACGGCTGAAACGGTATTACAAGCCACAACGATAATCTTGGCCCCTTTTTTAATTAAAAAATCAGCTGCTTCTCGGGCATACTTTTCAATTACTTCTTTACCCCGACCACCATAGGGCGTACGAGCCGTATCACCAAAATATAGAATTTGATATTCGGGTAAAATTTCAAATATCTTCTTAACAACTGTTAAGCCGCCAATACCTGAATCAAAAACACCAATCATAAAAATGACCTCATCAGATTCTAATTTCAAAATCTTCGATTTTTAAATTTTCTTTACTAAACATTAGAATAATTAGAAATTAAACTGTTTTAAAATTAAATTGAATCCTTCATTCTTTTTAACCACTTCTCCATTTTTTTCCTATTTGAGGATATCTTTCTAATTTTTTTCTAAAAATTTCTTCAATTTCTCTCATCCTTTTTTCATTTGTTGCTTCAAAGCCCAAAACTAGAACCGGTAAATTAGAAGAGGCGCGCACCAACCCCCAACCATCATCAAATTCAACTCGTACTCCGTTAATGGTAATTAATTTTTCTTTACCAAATTCTTCTTCAAAATCTTTAGTCAATTTTTCAATTATCTGATATTTAATCTCATCAGGACAGTCAACATGCCAATTTGGCGAATTTACATAACGACGAGCCGGAGCAACTAATTCAGAAATTTTTTTCTTTTCCTCTGATAGATATTCTAACAATTTAAGGGCAGCGTAAATGGCATCATCATAACTGTAATAATCTTCTCGAAAAAAAATATGACCACTCCGTTCACCAGCTAAAGCCGCATCAACTTCTTGAGCTTTCTGTTTAATATAAGAATGTCCAACTTTCCACATTACTGGCACACCTCCATGAGCCTTAATATCTTCAGCTAAAGCCCGAGTTGATTTAACGTCAAAAACAATTTTTGCGCCCGGTCTTTTTTTTAGGACGAGACGAGAAAGTAGAATCAAAATTTGATCTGGCCAAACAGGTTCTCCATTTTCATCGACACAACCCAAACGATCGCCATCACCATCGAAGGCCATTCCTAAATCGGCTTTCACTTCTCGCACTTTTCTAGCTAATGCCTCTAAACTTGCAACAAGGGTTGGGTTTGGCTCATGATGAGGAAAGGAAAAGTCTAAATCACAATATTGTTCGATAACCTCACAGCCGGCTTCTTTTAAAATTGGCGGAACGATCGGTCCAGCCGTCCCATTGCCAGCATCAACAACCACTTTTAAAGGTCTTTTAATCTTGATTTTTTTTAACACATAATTTTTGTAATCTTCATTAATTTTCTCATATTTCTTAATCTGACCCACTCTTTGAATAAAATCTCCTCTCTCGATAATCTGACGAAGTTCTTCAATTCCTTCCGGCAGTAAAGTAGTAGAAAAACCATAGCCCAACTTAAAACCACTCCAACCGTTCGGATTATGTGAGGCAGTAACCATGGCCACGCCTTTAATTTTAAGATGATATTGAGCAAAGTATAAAATCGGGGTTAGTGTCATGCCCACGTCAGTAATATTAACACCAGTTGACACTAGACCACTTACAAAAAAATTTTTTAATCTCTCAGAATATTCACGAGCATCATAACCAACAACTACTTCCCTGATATTTTTTTGATCCAGAAAAGTACCAAAACCTTGACCAATAATTTTAACCGTTTCTTCATTTAAATCTTTATCAACTCGACCTCGAATGTCATATTCGCGAAAAATTGTTGGGTTGATTTGAGACATTTTTGTGATTAAATTTTTTTAATTATCTCTCTTGTCTTTTTCCCTAGAAAAGTTTGGGCTAAAAAATTTTTAATCTCTTCACTCGTCGGCGTTGATTCTTTCTTTAAACCTTCGAGCTGTTTCGAAAAAAATTCTCGCAGATTACTGATAATTCTTGAGTAAGGCAGAAAAGTGGCTCTTCCAGTTTGAGAAAATTTCTCTAGCTGAAGATTCATTTGTTCTAAAAATTCATAAAGAATAGCGTTGATTAATTCATCTTTTTGAAAACTTTCGTCTTTTTTAAGTTCTTCAACTCTTGTTGTATGACTCAAATAATGAAAAAAGCGATTGATCGTTTCTAAGCCAGCTATTTTGGGCAGAGTTAAAACAAACCTCAAAGCCTCAGGATTATTTTTTCTTATTTCTGGAGGAATCTCTAGTGGGACAGGGTTACTGTTTTTAAAACATTCAAACTTTTCTTCTAGCACCGTTTCTTTACTATTTAGTGTCAAATCAATAGCTAATAAAATGTCTTTTTCTTCACCAAGATAAATAATTAAATCAACACCGTTCTGGTCGTCACGAGGATCGCTTAACCAAATTTTGGCATTTTCACCAAAAAATTTTTTCGCTGCCAAAATTTCAGCTAAAACATTTTCCCATTCTTTACCTACTTTCCATTCGCCAGTTCCTATTTTCTCCCACCGAATCCTTCCCCAACAACTTAATGTTCTTTTTGTCTGTTCTGAATAATTTAAAAAGGAAATAATCATTTTTCTTTTTTCTCGATTTTCCATCATTTCTTGATAGACCTCTTGAGTCTGTCGAAAAATATTAGGAAAGATTTTCTCTTTTTCTAATTCCATAATATTGGCAAGTTAATTGTTAATAGAAATTTATTATATCACTTTTTAGCTAAAGCAACAAGGTTAAAGCTTTTAAGCCAGTTTGACTTTTGGCCTCTTTCTTCATAAAAAATATCTTGAACTTTAAAATGAACTTTTTCTAAGATTTTTTTTAACTCTTTTTTGGTAAAAGCGTGGTAAAATCTTTGAATAATTTCGTTTGAAGAAAGATGCCAGGGGACAAAGAAATCTTTCCAACCTAAATCTTGATATAATTTTGGTTTTTTTAAGCGCTGAATGAAATTATGAAAAAATAATTTTGGTTGCCAAAGATTCCAGCAAGTTAAAAAAAGATAGCCGTCAATCTTCAAAACACGATACGCCTCACTTAGTACCTTAATCTGTAATTTTTGCGAGGGGAGGTGTGGTAAAACGGCTATCATAAAAACTGCGTCAAATTCTTCGTCTCGAAATTCTAAATTTAAAGCGTCCATCACCAAAAATTCTGACCTTGTCATTGGGAATTTCTTTTTCGCCATTTCTACCAACCTCTCTGAGTTATCAATCCCTACATATTCAATGCTTTTTTCTTTGAGTAAATCATAAAGTCTTCCATTGCCACAGCCAATATCTAAAATTTTATCCCCATCGTTTAGATAAGCCAAAAATAATTTCATCACCCCCCAAGGCCATTGTCTGGTTTGAGAAAATTGCTCAGCAATTTTCTCATAATTTTTCTTTGTCTCCTCTAAAATTCTCTGAGCTATTTCTTCTCTCATATTTTTATTATAATCTATAGAAAATTTTTGAAAATATGTTAAAATGTCTAAAATAAAATTAACTTATCCCCTCTATGACCTTTAAAAAAAATCGTCATTTTCTCAAAGCCTGGGCAACTTTTACCGGAACAATTGTTGGTGTCGGTATCTTTGGTCTGCCTTATGTGGCGATGAAAGCTGGTTTTTTTGTCGTTCTTTTCTATTTTCTCGCCATTATTTTTTTAGCCATTATTGTTCATTCTCTTTTAGGTGAGGTTGCCCGCGATACCCATAAGGTAGCACGCATTCCTGGTTACGCCGAAGAATATATTGGCCCAAAAGCAAAGAATTTTGCTTTTATTGTTTCCTCTTTGTCTCTAGTTGGTGCCTTACTTGCTTATTTGATTATTGGTGGCGAATTTCTATATCTTTTTCTGAAACCATGGTTAGGTGGCTGGCCAATTTTCTATATCCTCCTCTTTTTTCTTTTTGGTGCTTTTTTAATCTATCGCGGCATTGAGATTATTTCTCGTTTTGAATTAGTTATGCTAATTATTTTTGTTTTTCTTCTTCTTTTTTTCCTCTGGCGAGCCATTCCTTTTATCAAATTTGAACATTTTACGACTTTTAATTCTCGTTTTCTCACCTTGCCTTATGGTGTTGTCCTTTTTGCTCTTTGGGGTATTGCTTTGATTCCTGAAGTTAAAGAAATGGTTGAAAGAGACCAGGAAAAATTAAGAAAAGTAATTATTTGGGGTATTTTGACCGCTGCTTTCTGTTATCTAATTTTTATTTTTGCCATTTTAGGCGCCTCTGGTCTAAAAACTTCAGAAAATGCTATTTCGGGTTTTGCTTTTGCTATTGGTGACCGCATTATTGCCATTGGTTATCTTTTTGGTTTGATTACCACTTTCACTTCTTTTATCACTTTGGGTTTAACATTAAAGAAAATTTTTTGGTATGATTTTAAAATTTCGCCAAAAATTTCTTGGGCCTTAACTTGTTTTATTCCCTTAACTTTATATTTCATCGGCGTGAAAAATTTCATTGAGGTTATTGGTTTAACTGGCGCGATTGCTTTGGGTTTAGAAGCAATCTTGGTAATTTTTATCTACAAAAATTTCATCCAACAAAGATTTCAACGACCAACGCCTTGGTGGCTTTATCCATTAGTTATTGCTTTGCTGATCGGCCTTGGTTTTGAAATTATCTATCTTCTTTCAAAATAAAACATCTAATTAATTTCAAAATTCGAAAAGTTTTTCTTAAGCCCTTTTTATTTTTTTTGACAATCTTTTAAATTTTTATTAAAATAAAAAAAATGACTTCGCACAAACAAAAAATTATCAAAATTATTCAAGAACTCTCTCAAAAAAAGTTTCAATCTGGCGAGAGTTTTTTATCTTTGTTCAGAAAATTAACTAAGAAATATCAAATATCACCCCCAAGTTATGTCGAAATTCTCTCGTCTTATAAATTACTGCGATCGCAGAAAAAAATAAGACGTTGTTTATTTTTTGAGGAAATGTTAAAAAAAAGACCGGTTCGCTCTCTTTCTGGTGTAGCCGTTGTCTCTGTTTTGACCAAACCTTATCCCTGTCCTGGCCAATGCCTTTATTGTCCAACTGAAAAGGGCTTTCCAAAAAGTTATTTGGCTGGCGAGCCAGCCGCCGAAAGAGCTCGTCTTTTGAACTATAATCCTTATTTACAGGTTAAAAAAAGGATTGAAACTTTACAAAAAACAGGACATTCAACCGACAAAATCGAATTGATTATTATCGGCGCCTCCTGGAGCGCTTATCCAAAAAGATATCAAGAATGGTTTATTAAAAGATGTTTTGATGGCGCTAATTTTTCAGCAAGTAAAAAATTAACGGAGGCACAGAAAAAAAATGAAAAAGCAAAAAATAGAATTATTGGTATTAGTGTGGAAACACGACCGGATTTAATCAGTTTAAAAGAAATAAAAAGAATGCGGGAATTGGGAATAACGAAGGTTGAGTTAGGTGTCCAAACACTCGATGAAAAAATTTTAACTAAGAATCAGCGTGGTCATGGTTTAAAAGAAATTGTTGAAGCAACAAAATTGTTGAGAAATGCTGGATTCAAAATTTGCTATCATCTTATGCCCGGACTTTATGGCTCGACACCCCAAAAAGATTTGGTAGTTTTTAAAAAATTATTTTCTGATTCAAATTTTCGACCAGATTACTTAAAAATTTATCCTTGTGTGGTAACCAAGGGTTCAAAACTTTATCAATTATGGAAAAGAGGAAAATACCAACCTTACGACGATAAAACTTTAATCAATTTATTGGTCCAGATAAAAAAAATTGTCCCTCCTTACGTGCGAATCATCCGAATCTTCCGCGATATTCCTTCACCAAAAATTTTTGGCGGAACAAAGATCTCCAATTTACGCGAGGTTGTCAAAAAAGAAATGGCAAAAAGGGGGTTGAAATGTCAATGCATCCGTTGTCGTGAAATTAAAAATTTAAAATTAAAAATTAAAAATTTAATTCTGGTCAAAAGAGAATATCAGGCTAATAATGGTAAAGAAATTTTTCTTTCTTTCGAGGATAAAAAAAATGACAAGATTCTTGCTTTTCTTCGTCTCTATCTGCCTCAATCTTCTATTTTAAACTCTATCTTCAAGGTTCTCAAAAAATCAGCTATCATTCGTGAACTCCACAGCTACGGCGAAATAGTAGAAATCGGTAAAAGAAAAAAGGGGGCCACCCAGCATCAAAACTTAGGCAAAAAACTTGTCCGCAAAGCCGAGCAACTGGCAAAAAAAATTGGTGCTAAAAAAATAGCTGTTATTTCCGGCGTCGGCGCTCGCCAATATTGGCGAAAAATTGGTTATAGACTTCAACAAAGTTATATGGTCAAAAATATTGGATAATTCTATTGACAGATTCCTCTAAGGGTAAAGCAGTGTTAATTTTAAGATAATTTTCTTTTTCTTGAATCGGTTCAAATTCTTTTTTTATTTTTTGATAAACTTGCCAATTTGCTTCAGAAATTGATTTCTCTCTATCTCTCTTTTCTAATCTTTTTTTGGCGACTTTTTTAGGGCAATAAAATTCAATAACAAAATAGGAAATTTTTAGTTTTCTGACTAAATCTATAGCTAATTGACGATAAATTTTTAAAGAAAAGGTGGCGTCTAAAATCACCTTCTTACCTTGTTTGAGAAATTTTTCCGCCTTTCTCATCATTTTTTGATAAACTAATAACTTGCTTTTAAAATCATATTTTGGTTTTTGAAAAATCTGACGACGGATAAGATCGCTATCTAAAATTTTCGCCTTAATTTTTTTGGCTAAAAGTTTTAAGCGTGTACTCCGACCGATGCCTGGTAAGCCAGCGCCAAGAATTAAAATCGGTTTTTGCCATTCCTGAACATATTTTCTAGCCAATCTAAAATATCTCTGGCTAATTTTTTGATAAAACAATTTTCGCCACCATGACAAATTTCTTTCCCCCAACCGGAAACTGAGAACTTTACCACAAACATAGGCGCGATAACATTTATAAAATAAAAGCAGTTTTGTCAAATTCTTCTCATGAGAAGATTCAATATATTTTTTGACAAAATAATCTGATAAATCTTTTCGGTTTAAAAAATCTAAATCCATAGCCAAAAAGGCAATTTCGTTGACCACGTCTTGATAGCGAAAACGATCATTAAATTCAATGCAGTCGAAAATATAAATTTTCTTTGGCGTGACAAAAATATTTCTCGTGTGGAGATCGCCATGACAGTCGCGAATCTTTTTCTCACCAATTCTTTGTTGAAATAATTTCTTATTTTTTTTAATAAATTCTTCCACTGATTTTTTAATGAAATAAAAATCTTTTTGAGAAACTGTTCTGCCAATAAATGATCGGGTCTGGGAAAAATTTTCCTGCCAATTTTTTTGAATAATTTTTAAAGAACCGAAATAAGAAATTTTTTTTGAAGTTTTGGCTTTTTGATGAAATTTAGCAACGATTTTGGCTAATTGATCAATGATTTTTTTGTTAATTTCTCCTTTTTTAACCCGACGATCCATTAAATATTTTTGCGGAATTTCTTTCATCTTTAAAACATAATCAATAATCTTACCTTGGCCACCTAATTTTAATTGACCATTTTTCTCAATCAGAGGTATTACTTCTAAATACATTGCTGGTGATAACCGTTGATTTAATTTCAATTCCTGAAAACAAAAAAATTTTCGTTTAGCTAATGTCGTGAAATCTAAATAGCCATAGTTAACTGGCTTTTTTATCTTATAAGCAAATTGGCCGGTTAAAAAATATCAGAAATATAGGTTTGCAGATGTTTAATTTTTTTTACTTTGTGAGGATAACTCTTGGGATTATTGAAAAAATTTATAATTTTTGTCCTTTTCATTTTTCGAAACATTAAAAAATCGCCCAAAAATTTCACAAAACATATGGGCAAAATTCATAATTTTTTCTTTGTCCCCAGCAGGAATCGAACCTGCAATCTTTGGCTCCGGAGGCCAACGTTTTTTCCATTAAACTATGGGGACTATTTAAAATAAAAAATCCCTTGAATAACTGAGATTAAAATCAAAATAATGATAATTAATTCTAAAATTTCTAAACGACGAGCATTAACAATCTCTAAAATAGTGGTCATATTCCCTTTCAAAAGAGAAATTTTTTGCTCTAAAATTGAAATTCTTTCTGGCAATTCAAGTTCTTGAGAGAAATCAAAATAAAGATCATTGTATTCTTTCTTCTCCCAAGCTGTTTCTGGTTTATCTAAAATCTCTAGGTTAGCAATCAAATCTTGGTGAAGAAAAATTGTTTCCTGAATTTCGGTAACAATTTTCGAAATGCCTGGCGAAAAAATTCTTTTTAAAGTAAAGGCTAAGTTTTGAAAACTTTGTGAAAATTCAACAAGAAGTTTGTCAACCTTTCTTTCATAGGCTTCTAAAGCTAATGATTGGGCCAGGAGAATGGCTAAAATTTCTCCGTATTTTTCGTCTTCTTTAAATAAAATTACTCGGTCAAATAAAACTTTATTTTCTAGAGACCTTGTGTCAACGACAATTTTAATTTTTTCAAAATTATAAAGTGACTTTTCTTTTATCAATGGCTCAATCAAAGAAAGAATCCTTTTTTCAAAAATTTCTGAGTTATTAATTAAAACAACGACTCCATACTTTAAAACTAGGAGATATTGTTTTCTTTTCGGATAGACGGCAAAATAAATATAGCTTGGATTGTAAGAGATAACGGTAAACATCTTGCGAAAGCGAGTATAAATTTCTTTAATTTCAAAATTTTTAGCTAACTCAATGGCTTTGATTTCTTTAATCTCTTTTTTTGGTTTTAGTTCCATATTTTTATATTTTTTTCAAAATTCTTCCCAATTGATAGAGTCTATACCAAAAATAGTTAAAAATAGAGTCAAAAGTACCAGGATATTCTTTGATTTCTCCTCCAAACCCTTTTTTAAAACGCGTTACACCTGGCCATTTTTTTTCATCAATCCCCCAAAAATCATAATATTTTAAACATAATCGTTTAGCTTCTTTGATTGCTGTCCAATGTAATAGGTAAGGAGCCATTACATTTCGGTGTTGATGATCAGAAGCGCCGTGAAGATAGGTAGCGGTATCAGCAAAAAAAATCATTAAATTACCGGCAATTATTTTTCCTTGATATTCAGCGAAAAAAAGTTTGATAAAATTTTTATCTAATCGAAACATTTTTCGATAGTAATTAAAAGGGTGAGTCTGGAACCTATCCCGCTGGGCTGTCTGGGATAAAAGCTTTAAAAAGATTTCAATCTCTTCTTCACTTTGACCAATTTTGATTCTCACTCCCTTCTTCTCTGCCAATTTTATATTATACCTTGTTTTTGGATGCATATTTTCTAAAATTTCCTTTTCGGATTTGGTCAAATCAAGTAAAATAGTCTTTGAAGGTTGGAGGTCGTTAATTTTTTTAAACGAAAAATTGAAAATTGAAACTTGAAAATTGTCTAGTGGCTCGAAACGCAGAAAGATAATATTCTCTTTTTTGGCCAAATCGTTAATTTTTCTAAAAAATATTTTTATTGTCTCAATATTATTCTCTCTTAAAATAGGTCCGCGCGGACAATATAGATAGCTTTTCTTTATTGGTAATAACATTCTTATCAGAAGAGTGATGCCAATTAATTGATCGTTTTTAAAAAATCCTAATCGCCAAATTTTTCGACCTAAGCTTTCTTGAAAATCACCCCATTCCCAACTTTGAAGAAATGGCGCCATTTCAAAGGAAGAAATAAAAGTCTGCCAAACTTCTTTTTCTTTAATTTCTTTAATTTCCATAGCCAAATTTTATCAAAATTCTTAAATTTATTCAATGATCTAAAATCTTGACAATGAGAAAAAAAGAAGTTTTGGTAATAAAAAATTAAATTTATAAGAAGGGAGATTAAAAAAATCTCCCTTTCTTTTAAAATTTTATTAATTAATCCTTGTCTTTGACGTCTTTGATCGCCACGACAATGAAGCCCTTTCGGATTCCGATTTTACTTTTGTCCCAAAGGTCAAATGTATCTTGCACACAGACCCAAAAAATGTCTCTTAGAATTTGAGCTTTAGTTCTGAATTCGTAAGACTTAAAGAAAGTTTTGTTGAGGATATCACCATCCCTTTGATTTTCAAACATAGCTGTTACCATTGCTCGACCGAAAGTCATAAAGGCTGATTTCTCCAAATTAAGGCTAAGAGTATAGAGTTTTTTAATATTCTCGTCGGCTATTTCACCGATTATTTCCTCATGCAAAGGATTTACTTCGTCCGAGGGTTCGATGATGTCGTCTGGTTGCATTATTGATAGTTGTTTAATAAGATGGTCAAACCAAGACACAATTGCCTCCTTTTTTGGGAGCTTTGATTGCCCCCGATATTTTCTTCTTCTTATCAAAAGAAGAGCTGGACAATGAAAATTAAAGAATTATAATTTAAAGATATGATATGAAAAATTTAACCAAAACTGATCCAAAATTGGCCAAAATTATTAGAAATGAAATTAGGCGGCAGCAAAATGGTCTAGTTCTAATTGCTTCGGAAAATTTTGCCTCTCAAGCAGTTTTAAAGGCTCTTGGCTCGCCTTTAACTAATAAATATTCTGAAGGCTATCCAGGACGAAGATACTATGGTGGCAATCAATTTATTGACGAGATAGAAAATTTAGCCATTGAAAGAGCGAAAAAACTTTTTTTACCAGAATCAGAGTGGAAAAATTGGCAAGTTAATGTCCAGCCATATTCTGGTTCGCCGGCTAATTTTGCTGTTTATGCGGCTCTACTTCAGCCAGGTGACAAATTAATGGGTATGACCCTTTCTCATGGTGGTCATTTAACCCACGGCCATAAAGTTAGTTTTTCGGGAAAATTTTTCACTCCCATCCAATACGGTCTCGATCCAAAAACTCATCTTTTAAATTACGAGGAAATTTTAAAATTAGCTAAAAAGGAAAAGCCAAAAATAATTGTCTGTGGCTATACGGCTTATCCGAGAAAAATTGATTTTAAAAAATTTGGCCAAATTGCCAAAAAGGTTAATGCCATTTTGATGGCCGATATCGCTCACCTGGCCGGTTTAATTGCTGCGAGAGTCTATCCATCTCCTTTTCCTTACGCTGATGTTGTCACGATGACTACTCATAAAACCCTGCGAGGACCAAGGGGGGCGATCATTTTTGCTAAAAATAAATATGCTGAAGCCATTAACAAAGCTGTCTTTCCCGGCCTTCAGGGCGGGCCACATGATAACAATACCGCCGCGATAGCCGTGGCTTTAGGCGAAGCCCTAAAACCAAGCTTTAGAAAATATGCACGCCAAATTATCAACAATGCTCGCGCCCTTGTCAAATCATTGGAAAAAAATGGTTTGAAAATTATCAGCGGTGGCACTGATTCTCATTTACTTTTAATTGATCTAACCGAGACAGGAATTTTTGGCCGAGAAGCAGAAAAATTATTAGAAGAGGTCTGTATTTATGTCAATCGAAACACCATCCCTTACGATCAGCGTTCGCCATTTGATCCTTCTGGTTTGCGTTTAGGAACGCCTGCTCTGACTACCAGGGGTATGAAGGAAAAAGAAATGAAATTGATTGGTAAAATGATAGCGAAAATAATTTTAAACCCAAAATCAAAAAAGATAAAAAAAGAGATAAAAAAAGAGGTTCAGAATTTAACAAAAAAATTTCCTCTTTATCAAAATTTATGAAAAAGGTTTTGGTCTTTAAAAACAAAAATTATCCGTTTAAGGGCTTATCAACCAAAAATTTATAAATCATCTTTGTTGCCAGCTAAATAAACAACCGCAATATTTTTGATGATAAAAATTAAATTTTTTAGCCAAAACTCGAGATTTTGACCAAAAATTTTTTTTATTTTCTTCAGTCAAAGAAAAGAAATTCAAGCCAAATTTCTGAGCAATTTTATTGCCTAAATGATTGATTAAAAATAATTTTTTATAAGGACTGATGCCTAAAGTTGTCGCAAAGGTATCATAGTTAAGTGTCTTGGCGAGTTGAGCGGTTTTTTCTAATCTCATTTGAAAGCAAATTTCACATCTTTTACCGCCTTCTGGCTCTTTTTCTAAACCTTTTATTTGTTGCCACCAAAAAGCTGAGTCATCCTCACCAGCTAAAAAATCTAAATGATAAATTTCTGCCATTTTTTTTGTCGCTTCTAATCTTCTTTGGTATTCTTCGGGTGGATAGATATTAGGATTATAAAAATAAAGAAAGGTTTTTTCTGACCGGTTTCTAAAAAAATCAGCTAAATAAATTCCGCAAATTGCACAACAAGTGTGAAGGACTAATTTCATAATTAAAAGATAAACATCGCATCACCAAAAGTATAAAAGCGATATTTTTTACGAACGGCCTCTTGATAGGCTTTTAAAAGAAAATTTTTACCGGCAAAGGTAGCCACTAAAATCAGATTTGTTGAGCGAGGTAAGTGAAAATTTGTAATTAAACCATCAATAAATTTAAATTGGTAGCCAGGATAAATAAAAAGGTCAACAAATTTTTTGCCCGCTGTTAACCAACCATTTTTTGCAAAACCTTCCAACGTTCGAACAACGGTCGTCCCGACAGCAATAATTCGCCGTCCCTCTTTTTTTGCTTGATTAAGACGTTGAGAAGTTTTTTTCTCAATCACTGCGAATTCTTCAGGAATGGCATCGGGAATTTTTTCCCCTTTAATTGGTTCAAAAGTAGCGCGTCCAATATGAAGAGTAATTTTCTCAAACCGAACACCTTGATTTTTCAATTTTTGAATTAACTTTTTTGTAAAGTGAAAACCGGCTGTTGGCGCAGCAGCTGAGCCAATTTCTTCAGCATAAACAGTTTGGTACTGCTTTCTTAAAACTGAATCTTGAATTTTTGGCTGAATATAAGGAGGGGTAGGTGTTTTGCCTAATTGATAAATTAGTTTTTCTAAATTTTCTCCTTTTTGGCTAAATTTTATCAATTTTTCTGGCTTTAAATCTTTTATAATTTCTGCTTCAAGTTTTGAAGAAAAAATTAATCTTTGACCAACCTTTAATCTTGGTCGACCGATGACTCGCCATAAATTTTCTCTTAAAGGCTGAGAGAATTCTTTTTTTTCTGGTCTTAATAAAATTATCTCTACCCGTCCACCGCTCGTTTTTCGACCATGAAGACGAGCCGGAAAGACTTTTGATCGATTCAAAACTAAAACATCTCCTTCTTTTAAAAATCTTCCAATTTCAAAAAAATAATGATGACCAATTTTTTTATTTTTTCTCTCTAAAACCATGAGACGGGAGTGGTCTCTTGGATAAATTAACTTTTGAGCAATTAAGTTTTTTGGCAATGAATAATTAAAATCTTCAAGGTTCATATAGATTTTTTAGGCAGTTCTGTTAAAATTTTATCATATTTATCATAAATTTTAAATTATGAAATTACTGCTCGGTGAACCTATTGCGGAAAAAATTTATCAAGAAATAAAAGAAGAAATGGCTAGGTTTAAAATAAAACCTGGCCTAGCGGTGATAATGGTTGGCAAAAACGAGGCTTCACAAGTTTACGTTGGATTAAAGGAAAAAACAGCTAAAAGACTAGGTTTTACTTTTAAAAAATTTTTATTTTCGTCAAAAATATCAGAGAAAAAAATTATTAAACTGATTAAAAGTCTAAATAAAAATAAAAAAATTCATGGCCTTATTGTCCAATTACCCCTACCTAAAAATTTGCATCCTTTAAAAATTATACGTTCAATTTTGCCGGAGAAAGATATCGATGGGTTTCATCCGAAAACAAAATTTATTTCTCCGATTCATCAAGCAATTTTAAAACTTTTATCTTTTTATAAAATTAAAATAAAAAATAAAAAAATAGCAATTTTGGCTAATTCTTTAATTTTCGCCCAACCGTTGGCTAGAATGCTAAGAAATAAAGGAGCGAAGGTCAAAATAATTCTCAAAAATAACTATTCCCCATACTCGCCCGAATATAGAAAATGTCTAAAAAGGGCTGACATTTTAATTATTGCTATTGGAAAACCGAAATTTTTAAAAAAAGAAATGGTCAAAAACAAAGCTGTCATTGTTGATATCGGCTATTCACGAGTTAAGAAAAAAGCCGTTGGTGATGTTGATTTTGAAAGTTGTGCGCAAAAAGTTAGCGCTCTTTCTCCGGTGCCAGGCGGCGTTGGTCCTTTAACTGTGGCTTATTTAATGAGAAATGTTTTAAAAGCCGCAAAAAATTAAATTTATAAAAATTTTTATTACAAAAGGTCTGGTCTAATATAAGTAAAAAATCCAAATTTAATAAAAAGATTATCAAAGCTCAAAGTAGGGTGGTATTATTTCTATATTTTTCTAGTCCTTTTTTTAAAATCTTCATTGCTTCTTTAAGTTTTGAACTTGATAAAACAAAGGCAATGCGAAATTCGTCTCTACCACCCTTTGGCGTGGCATAGAAACCAGTCCCTGGGGCAACTAAAACTGTTTTTCCTTGATCGGCAAATTTCGTCAACAACCACTCAGCAAAATGATCCGAATCTTTGAGCCATGGAATTTTGACGAATAAATAAAAAGCCCCTTTCGGCTCAACAGTAATTACCTCGGGAATAGTCCTCATCTCTTGAAAGACTATATCTCTTCTTTTTTTATATTCGAAAATAATTTTTTTAAGATATTTCTGAGAATTCTCTAAAAGAGGAACAACGGCTAACTGTTCAACCATTGGTAAAGAAAGTCTGGCTTGGGCAAATTTTATCGCCGACTCAATAACTCTTTTATTCTTACTGGCTAAAACACCAATTCGCGTCCCACAGGCCGAGAATTTTTTGAAACACTGTCTACTAAAATTACCCACTGAGAAATCTCTGGAAAATTCATCATTGAATAATGTTTTTCGCCATCATAAACAAACTCACGATAAGTCTCGTCGGTTATAATAAAGAGGTTATATTTTTTAGCAATTTTAGAAATTATGTTCAATTCCTCTTTCTTATAAACAGTACCGGTCGGATTGTTTGGATTACAAATAATGATACCTTTTGTTTTTCCATTAATTTTTCTTTCAATTTCTTTTCTATCGGGCAAATGAAAACCATTTTCTGCTAAAGTCTTAATTGGTTTTAACTTAATACCAGTCATTGAGGCATAACCATTATAATTAGTATAGAAAGGTTCAAAAACAATAATTTCTTCGCCTGGTTGACAAATGGTAGCAAAGGCAAATAGAATGGCTTCACTAGCACCAATCGTCACCACCACCTCTGAAAGGCTAAAATCAATTTTTACCCCCTTAAAATATTTCTGTCAAGCCCTTTTCACTGCAAGTAAACCATCAGAAGGTGTATAAGCCAAAACTTTTTCTTTGAAGTTTCTAATTCTCGCTAAAATTTCTTTTGGCGTTTCTAAGTCCGGTTGACCAATATGAACCTCAAAGACTTTAATACTTTTCTTTTTTATTTTTTCTAAAAGTGGCACAAATTTTCTGATCGGTGAGAATTGGGTCTCCTTAGCGCGAAACAAGATCTCTCTTCTGACTAAATTTTTATATTTTTCAGGCATATGCATTTTTTTGTGAAGAATTGCTGTTTATATTTTTATTGTTTTTTTTAGCCACTTTAAATAATTTCTTTCAACTTTCTCTAATGACCAAGAAAAAATAGCAGGAATTTGATAAGGATGATTTTTCTTGATCAATTCTTCAATCTTTCGATAATTTTTCTTTAAAGTTTTTATCATTATCGCCCATTCTTTTGCTTTTTCAATTTTTTGCATCCATAGATATTTTGAATCGATTGACCAATAGTTAATACAGACTGCTAATTTTTTCCTTAAAATTTTCTTTATTACTTGTTCGACTGACTTTTTATTAGGAAAGGTGGCGTAGACTAAAATCATAACTTATCAATTTAATTGTTTTTCATAGCCCACCGGAATAATGGCTAATGGTCTAAATGATTGTTTTAATTGCAAAATTTTGGCAATTTCATTTTCATCAAAAGCCCCAACCCAACAAGTTCCTAATCCTAAGGCGGTAGCGGCTAAAATTAAATTTTCTGTGGCCGCTGCTGAATCTTGAATGACGTACAGATTCCGACCGCGCTCGCCATATCTTGAAGCTGTTTTTTCGACATCAACTGCAACAACAATGACCAACGGTGCTTCAGAAATAAAATACTGACCAAGAGCTGCTTTAGCAATTTGTTTTTTTGTTTTTTGATCACGAACAACAATAAAATCTGTTGGATAAATTCCACCAGCCGACGGTGCCATTTTTGCCGCTTCAATAATTTTTTGAAGATCTTTGTCGGCCACATCTTTTTTAGAATCAAAGGAACGAACTGAATGTCTTTTCTTAATTGTTTGCCAAAAATCTATCATAACATTTTTAAAAATAATTATTTATCATTTCTTGTTCGACTAAATAAAACAATCGTTCAAAATAATAGATGGATATTTTTATATCTTAACTCAATAACCAATAGCAAGTCGCTCAATTAAAAAACTGTGGAAACCTTTACTCTTCATTGCTTCTTGGGTCCTTTGATAATCATATTCTACCCGATGATATTCTAAAGTCAAAAATTCGTTGTCAAAAATAATAAAACTGGCTTTTGGATTTTGATCACGTGGCTGGCCAACTGAACCGGGATTAATAATATAACGAGAATTTTTTTCAAATTTTAGAAACGTTTTATCCGGCGGAAACCGAAATTGATAAATTTTGTTATCTCTTTTTTCAAAAATCATAGGCAAATGAGAATGGCCAACAAAACAAATCTTTTCTTGAAAAAAACAGAAATTTTCTTTGGCTTGATAAATTTCCATTAGATATTCCCAGATTGGATCACGAATTGAACCATGGGTTAGAATAATATTTTCTTCTGGTTTTAAAGTTAAGGGTAGATTTTCTAAAAATTTTTTGTTTTCTTGAGAAATTTCAGAAGTATTAATTTTTATTGCTAAAGCAGCATAAGGATTAAAAAATTCTACGCCAATTTTTTTGATAACTGCTAAATCATGATTACCAGCTAAAGAAATTATTTTTTTCTTTCTAATCAATTCAATACATTCATTCGGATTTGGCCCATAACCAACAATATCACCTAGGTGCCAAATTTTTTCAATTTTCTTTTTTTCTAATTCAAAGATTACTGCCTTACAAGCTTCTAAATTTGAATGGATATCTGATAAAATACCTATTTTCACTCTTTTATTTTGATGGTCGTAAAAATATAAATCTCTGTTTCAGGATCACACCAGGCATCAGCTGGTAGTCCTGCCTTACGGAGACATAAAACATTTAGAAATTCTTCTAAATTGTAATTAAATTCTTTCGCCACTTCTGGTAAAAAGGTGCCGCCTTGAAAACCGCGTTTGATAATAACACCATGCTCACCTAATTTGATCTGAGAGGGATGAGAAATTTTTTTTAGAGGAGAAAGGATGGAAATTTCGATTTTTATTTTTGATAATTCTTCTAAAGTGATGGGTAAAAAGCGGTTGTCTCCGACAGCCGCCGCCACAGCCATTCTCGCGACTGCTTCCCCTAAAGGATATTGGGGTTCTAAATGACCAATACAACCTCGTAATTCTTCATCTTTTTTTAAAGTAACAAAAACGGCTCTTTTTTCTTTCAGTTTTTCAGATCCACTAGTTTGAATTTGAGGTATTTTTCTATATTTCAAATAAAATTCAATTGAATTTCGCGCTATTTTCAACAATGCTTTTCTTTCTTTTTCTGAAAAATTATTTTCCATTTTTTTAATTATATCTTAATCAGCAAAACGATAAAGACCATATTTTTTGGCTAAATTAATGGCTGCTTGATATTCCTTTAAAATAATACGACGAGAAAGCTCTGGACATTGAAAAGCCTTATAGCAAGGATAATATTGGTCCATAATATTAACAAATGTTTCTTTTGAAATTTCTTCAGCTAAAAATTTCATAATTTTTTCTGTCCCGGCCAAATCATTTGGTAGAATTAAATGTCGAACAATCAACCCTTTTTTAGCCACACCATTTTCAGTAATTAAATCTCCCACCTGCCGATGCATTTCTTTGATTGCTTCTTTCATTATTGCAAAATAATTTGGAGCTGAAGAATATTTTATTGCTCTTTGATTATCGAAATACTTTGCATCGGGCATATAAATATCAATAATTCCCTCTAAAACTTTTAAAGTTTCAACCGAATCATAGCCATTTGAGTTATAAACTAAAGGAATTTTTAATTTTTTCTCAATGGCTATTTCTAAGGCTTCTAAAATTTGTGGCACTTGTGGGGTGGGAGTAACTAAATTGATATTATGACAACCAATTTTTTGTAGATAAATCATTATTTCAGCTAAATTTTTAGCAGAAACCTCCTGACCATAATCTAATTGAGAAATTTCATAATTTTGACAAAAAATACAAGCCAAATTGCATGAAGTAAAAAAAATTGTCCCCGAGCCATAAACACCAACCAAAAATTTTTCTTCGCCAAAATGAGGATGAAAGGATGAAACTTTTGCTTTTCGACCTAAGCGACAAAAGCCTTTTTCATTTTTTAATCGATTAATCTTACATTTTCTTGGACAGATTTGGCAAGGATTTAAAAAAGCAATAGCTCTTTCAACCCTCTTTCTTAACTCTTTCTTCGACAAATTAAGATAAGAAGGAAACATTGATAAAGATTTTAATTTTTAATTTTTAATTTTCTAAATTTGTTAATTTCGTAGATAGCAATGCCAGTCGCCACTGCTACATTTAAAGATTCTTTCTTGCCATACATTGGCAGATAAATAATTTTATCAGCTCTTTTTAATAAACTCTGACAAACGCCCTTGACTTCGTTGCCAACAATTAAAAGTAAAGGAAATTTTGGTCTTAATTTTGTATAGCAAATACTTTTTTTGGTTTGTTCTAAAGCAACAATAAAAAAATCTTCCTTTTTTAATTTTTCCACGATTCGCCAACTCTGCCAACAGTGTTCCCAAGGAACTATTTTTTCGGCACCTAAAGCTGTCTTGTGTATTTTGATATTTAATTCTCTTTCTCTTTCTTTTCCTGTTTGCCGGCTAGCAAGAGAGGTAATACCGCCAAGATAAATTTTATCAATACCAGCTGCTTCAGCAGTCCGAAAAATTGCCCCAACATTAAAAATCGAACGAAGATTATCTAAAAGAAGATAAAATCTTTGGTCGGCCATAAAGTATCTTCAATGTCTTGGTTTTATCTAAATTGCTTATTTTGGCTCTACAGAGAGCTCTTTCTAAAATAGAAATTGATTGATCATATTGTTTTTTATTAACCGGATAAGGTGTACCATCTTTACCGCCATGAGCAAATGAATATCGGACCGGGTCATGAAAACTCGGCTTAGCCCCATAGATTAACTCCGAAATTAAAGCTAAAGCGCGTAATGTTTTTGGACCAATGCCTTGATAAGAAACCAACTCTTCATAATTTTTTGGTTGTTTTTCGTGAGCAATAAATAAATTTTTTATCATTCTTTTTTCTCCTTCTGGTTTCAATGGAATCCAGTGATATTTGGGCATATTTAAGACTCTAATTTTTTTAAAATCTTTTAAGAAATTTTGGAAAGGGGCACGAACAATTTCGGTAGAAATTTTTCTTGTTTTCTCACTCTCCTTAGCTACTAAATTTAGTGGTTTTGTTTTAAAATCGCAACAAACGGCTGAATGTGGTTCATTAACAAAATTAAAATTAGATGAATTAAGAGATAGCCAGTGATAGCGTCGAGCCATTTGAATTTCTGGATTCATTCCTTGTTGAATGACGGCCCAGTCTCCTTGCTTAGTAAAAATGAAAGTATGATGATAAATTTGAAAACCATCTTGTAAGCAAGAATTATCAATTTTGGCTGACATTTTTGAAGCATAAATAAGTTTTGGAACAAATTTCAGAGAAAATTTCTCGCCATATTCCTCAATTTCTGATGGCGCTTTTCTTGAAGTTTTTCCCTTACCGCCAACGACAAAAAGGCCAAAAGATTTTTCTGTCCCTCGTAATGCTTCCTTGATCGCCCCGCAAACAGTTGTACTCAAACCAGAAGAATGCCAATCAAAGCCTAGAAGACAGCCAAAAGACTGAAACCAATAAGGATCAGCAAGGCGAAATAAAATTTCTTTTTGACCAAATTCTAAAATCATCGCTTCAATGATGGCGCGGGCTAATTTTTTCATTCTGGCAAAAAGCCAGCTTGGCATCAAACCCCAATGAAGTGGTAAATTGGCAATTCCTGTTCGCATAGTTATTTTTCAAAACTATTCTTTAAAAATTTTATTTTCGTTTTGATCAACTTTAATTTTAACACCTAAAAATTTTTCCAGAAGCCAAAGATGAGTCAAAAGATGATTAGTTATTTTTGAAACCGTAAAGGCAAAAGGTTTTTTAGTTAAGGCCAGGTATAAGACAATCTGATCAGCTAAATAAGGGTCTAAGACTTTGTTTGAGTGAAAATAGGCTAAAAAATCTTTCGCTGCCTCTTGGCCGACTTTTTCCGCTGGCTTGCCAATTGCGCCTAACGAAGAAAAACCGGCTAGAGTATCTTCGAATTCTGCTTTTAAGAAAATAAACGTGCCTGGAGATAAGGCTGAAATTTTCTCTGTCTTAATTTTCTTAACGATCGTGATATTTTTTAAGATGCTAAGAACGGCCTCTTTTTGTCGTTCAGCAATAGAAAAATTTAGATTAGCCACCGTAGAAAGGCCAGAGATTTTTTGAAGTTTTCCTCTGGTTAAAAAATTTTTCTCCTCAATCTTTGCTGTTGGGGAAACAAATAGCCTCATTCTTCCTCCGCCCCTTGGATAAAAACCATATTTTTCAAGTTTACTTTCCGCTTTTATACCTAATTTCTCTATCGTAGGTAAAAAAACTTCTGAAAAATAATGAAAAGGTGGAGCTAAAGGATTATGCGTTCCACCTATTATTAAAACTTCAGAGGGGTGCTTAGAAAAAGCCAATGGTAGCAAAATAGTTTGGGCAACCAGCGTAGTTGAACCAGCGGTGCCAATATCAAATTCAAATTTGCCAAACTTAATTTTTTTAGGCTCAAATTTTAAAACTTGAGAACCAATTTTTGCTCCAGAAATTTTTGCTTGAGAAATTTTTTCCGCTGCCCTTACTGCTGCTAAATGTTGTGCTTGTAAACCAGGATTTTTTCTTTTGGCCCGGATATTAAAAATTTCAACAGCCTGATTGGTTATTATCGAAAGAGATAAACTTGTCCGCAAAATCTGACCACCCCCCTCACCATAACTTCCATCAATTCTTAATATTTTCCCCCTCATCATATTTTAAAAAAGTTAAAAAATTATTCACAAAAAAACGTATATACCTAAAAGTGAATAATTTTATTTAATTTCTGTGAGTTGCTTTTTGATTTCTTCTTTTATTCTTTTTACCTCTCGTTTGACTGTCTCGGTATTATATTCAGCGGAGTGAGCTGGAGAGCCAACATATGATGGTTTTTTCTGATCTAAATGTAAATTGAAAATTATTTCTTTTGGTGTCTCTTTTTGAAGGTATAAATGAAATCTTGGATAAGAATAAAGGCCAACTCGATGAACAAAGCTTATTTGGCCAGTCTTTTTATCTTTAATTTCTCGGTAACCGCAACGTCTGATTAATTTTATTAAATTAAGACCATTTTCTTTTTGAAGAAGAATTTTCATTTTGCTTTTTTTAAGAGACGTTATTCGTTATTTATTTTTCTTGTTCAATTATTATTTAGATTATTCTCTGCCAGATTTGGTAGAGAATTTGATTTTTGATTTTTTGATCTAAGATTGAATCAAGATAATCTTTAATAATTCCATCTATATTGGATTTTGTACGTTCTAAGTCATCAATAATTTTTTCTAAATATTTCTGACTTTTTGGAATTTTAATTGATTGAGCACCAACCTCAAGCCAAATTTTAAGATAACGAGCCTCGATTTCTGAACGACAGTTAATAAAGTTATTTTTTTTATAATCTAACACCCAACCGAGAGTAGATTTACGAATTTTTAATTTATCAATTTTAGAGGGTAATTTTTTAAGAATCAAATCTTTACGGTAAAGAATTTTTTCTTTATAAAATTTCTTTAAAGTATTTTCACCAATTTTTTCTAAAACAGTATTAATTAATGCCTCAATGTCAATACCAGTTTTTGTTTTTTTCTTTTTATCAACACTCTTTGCTTTTTCAATTCTTGATTTTACTAAATCAACGACTGCCCGATAAACCTCAAGTTGTTCCTCGTCAGTAAGTCCTAAAATTTCGCCCATAATAATTCTGTCCAATTCGCGACGATCAGGTTTTATTTTATCTAAAGAAACTGTCTGCGAATTTTCTGTACCTATTTCTTCAAAAATATTACCAATAGTTCTTTTTGAAATTATATCGAAACATTTTTCCAATTTTTTAATTATATTACCAGACAATTTTTTTATATTAATAAAAAATAAATTTTTTAAATGATCTACGGTCAATGTGACCACTGTTAAAGCGCCTGTTAATTCTTGGCCAGAATTTTCTATTATGAGGCGTTGAAGGGTTGAATTTATAATCGACAAAAAGACTTTTTTATATGAACCATCTTTAAGGGTAAGGTAATAAAACATTTTATCGGCGTAAATTTGACTTGGATTAAGAAAACAAGCAAATCTTTCTCCAATATTAACCCACCATAATATTTCATGTCTTTCATCTGGCAGAGCCCACCACATTTCCCGACCAGCACAGGTTGGTCTTTTATGAAATCCTTTTCGTTCGCCTTCTAAAATATATTTTAAAACATTTGTTCCTTTTAATTCTTTTTTATCTTTATGAATCATTAACACTCGATACTTTAAATCTTTTGGTTTGACAATAATTGATTTACATTCTCGCGGGCTTTTAATGACATAGTTCGGTAGCCAATGACCATTTTCATCTTGATGCATCCAAAATTCTTTTTCAATTTTCCTCCTTTTTATCTCTTCCTCGGTTAAATAGAAAAATTCGTTAGCACCGGTCTTAATACCAAATCGTACATCAGCAATTTCTTTCAAGGGCACTAATTTATCTTTACCCTTTTCCAAAATTTTAAAGAAAATCTCCGGCGCCCGGATGTATTTGCCCCATTTTGAGCCGATATATTTTTGTTTTTCTATATCGAACCCTTCATCCCAAAGCTCTGATTGTCTTTTTGGGTAAATTCGCAACTCGTCATTCTGATAAAATTCGTTATGGAATTTAATTGTTTTTATCAGTTCATCAATTTTATCTAATCTTTGTTTTTGTTTTTCCCAAATATCTTGAGCCGGTGGAATAAAATGGCGCAATGGTTTTAACAAATAGACAAAACGGACGAGATTTTCATCACGTTCTTTTTTGAATTCTAGGCCACTCGCTTTTTCCAAAATAACAAGACAGGTATTGATATCAGCGTCTTCAAACCATCTTTCAACCTTTGATTCAATAACAGCAATGATTTTATAATTTTTGAGAAAAAATTCTTGAAGGCCGGTACCATATTCTACGTCTAACCAGGCATTAGAGACAATAAAACCAAAACGACCGTTATTTTTTAAAAATTTTGTGCCGTGAATAAAGAAATAAGTATAAATGCCAGCACGTTTAGAAATATTGGCTGTTTTCCGAGGACCATAAGTGAGGGCTTTATTAATTAAACGCTCTTTGTAGGTCTTTTCACCGCTTATTTCGGAAATTTCTTCTTGACGAGTATAGGGTGGATTACCAACAATTACCTCAAACCAGCGCGGATGAATAATTTCTAATTCCTTGCCACTCACTGTCTTTAACATTATTTTTCTTACATCCTCTGGCAATTGAAATCCTTGATCTTCAAAACTTAAGAGATCAAAAAAATCTTTTTGAATAATGCGAGGATAGTTTTTGTCAACGCTTAAATCATTAATAGCCAAATTGATGGTGGCTAAATGGGCAGGAAATTTAGCAATATCAATACCCCAGAGATCATTCAATATTTTTTCATGTGATAATCTTTGATTCATTAATTTTTTGTGTTGATAAGCACGAACCAGAAAAGTCCCAGCACCACAAGCTGGATCTAGAATTTTGTCATCTTCATGTCGAAGACAAAACTTTAAAATTAAATCTACAATATCGGGATTGGTAAAATACTGACCTAAAGTATGCCGCTCATCTTCTGGAATAAGGCGTTCAAAAACTCTGCCGACGATATCAAAACCAAGGGTGGAAAAATCATATCTTTTAAGAAGATTGACTAGTTTTTTAATTTCTTCCACTACTTCTTGACTTTCTGGAAAAGCAAGTTGATCAATAAAATCAGTTGTATAAATTGTCTCATAATCTATCTTAAGAACTTGACCAAAATAGCCCTGAAGAAAACTTTTTAATAAACCTCCCTTAGTTATATCCTCTGGTATGGATAGAGGATTGAGTTCGTTAGACCGTTTCGATTGTAAAACATTATAGAAAAGAATTTTATTAACTAAAAGATAAGCGGTTTGACGAGCTGCTTTATCAAAATCGCTATTCTGCCAAGCAAAACTCCAACCTTGGTCGATGAACCATTTTCGTAAATCTTTAATAAATTTACTATCTTTATGCGCTTGATCATAAATTATTGCCTGATAGTAATGAGCCAATTTTTTGATTATTTCTTGAAGTCGCCAAATAAGAAACTCATCAATGGCTAATTTTGGCTCTACTTTTATGCCGGTAGAGATTTGATAAAGATCTTTAAGAAACTTATCAAGGCCAGCAATAATGCTATTTTTAAATCTCGCTTCTTCAATTAAATCGAGATCATTAATTTCTGATAGGTGGTATTTCTGAACAATTTGCCTCTCTTCTTTCTCTTGGGCATTAACTTTTTCAGTATTCCAAAGAATCAACTCTTTAAAATTTGAGGTGGCAAAATATTTTGCTTTTTGACTATTTGCTTTTTCCCAGGCCGGCATTTTCAATTCTTTTTCGTCAAATGGATCAAAATATGGCGGTTTAAATTCCATTTCACAGAGAATTTCTCTAATCCGACGAGTTTTATAGACAGCTGCGTCTGGATATTTTCCATCTTTACTAATAGTTTCTACATCAGGTAAACCCAAATCAAGACTGTTTTGTTCAATAATATTTCTCATCCAATGCATTAGTATCGCCACAGCTGATCTTTCTGTCTTGTGTGATGAAATATCAAAGGGGCTAGAAATTCTAGTCTCGGTTGTTTTAGAAATCTTACCTAATTTTTTACTTTTCATAATTTTTTAATATCTCCCTAACTATTCTTTTAGCAATTTCAAAGGCGGCAGCAATACGAATCACTTTTACATCACCTAAACCTTTAATTTTTAATAAATTCTTAAGTGGTTGATTAGATAAACCTTTAAAAGAATTAAATTTTTCTAAAAGTTCTTGGGCTATGTTTTCGGCTGTTTTTCCTTTGATGCCAGTTGAAATAAGAATAGCTAAAAGTTCGGCATTAGAAAGTTTATCAGGACCAAGTTCTCTGAGTTTTCCGCCTGGGTGTTTCCATTTTTGGACATTTTTTCGTTTTTTATGTCTTCTCATAAATTCTCTTGATTTATCTTCTTTATTTTACCAAAATTACAGAAAATGTCCTTTTCCTGCCCTTTACTTTTTTTGAATATTTTTTAGTTAATAGTTCTGCCGCTTTAATTGCTTTATTTACGATCATTTTGCCGCGGACAAGAGTCGTTGGGCCGGGAATATCTTTAAGTTCAATTAAAATATCGCCTTTCTTAGCAATTTTTTTTAATTTCAAATTTTCTTCATGGTTTCGACCGACAATAATTAAGGTTTTGTCCAACCAAAAGTGTCGGCCAAGTCTTAGAAGTTTAGTATCGTTTTCATCTAAATTACCAAAATTTTCAAGCATCGTTTTCAGTCTTTTTGCAAATTCTCGATCGCATAAAAGACAACCGCCAGCCGGTGCGGGATAATTTTTTAAATTATATTTTTTAGCCAATTCTATTTGTGACACTCGTCGACG
>JAOACJ010000004.1 GCA_026417895.1 Patescibacteria group bacterium
AATGAAGAATGGCCTCTTGACCAAAGGGAAAAGAGAGAGAAAAAAACTTGACTAGAGATGAAATGAGCCAGTCAAAATCTGGTAAAACAGAAAAAAGAAAAACAAACCAATAATGCCTGACATACTTAATTAAAATATAAAGAGTAATTGGCCAGACGAGAAGAAAGTGATAAACCAACCAAAACCAGTCATAAATTAAAGGCATTGGCGGATGATAGGTTAATATTCCTAATTTATCTAAAAGGCCGTGGGAAATAATTGCTAAAAGAGCAATCAAAAAATACCGAAGAAAGGCCGGTCGTAGTTTGTTGGTCGTTTCTTGAAGAAAAATACCAGTAATCAAATGGGTCACACCCTGCATTGATTCAATTTAGTCAAAAAATAATTTATAAAAATCAAATGGACCTAGGCAGAATCGAACTGCCACCCCTACATTGCAAATGTAGTGTTCTACCATTAAACTATAGGCCCTTTTTATTTTTGCGCCCAGCAGGATTCGAACCTGCGGCCGACTGCTTAAGAGGCAGTTGCTCTACCAGCTGAGCTATGGGCGCGAAAACAATCCTGCCTCCAGAGGGAATCGAACCCCCATTTTCGGTTCCGAAGACCGATGTTTTATCCATTAAACTATGGAGGCAGAAAATTAAAAAAATAAAAACTAAAAGAAATTAATTTTTAATTCATTAAACTCGCGAATTATTCGGCTAAATCCTGTGGCCGACTCATATGGGCTAAGGCCGTTTCTCTAGTAATCAGACCGTCTTCGTAAAGTTTTTTCAAGTTTTGATCAAAAGTAAACATTCCTTCTTCCGCCCCAGTTTGAATGACGGATTTAATTTGAGCAATTTTATTTTCTCGAATCAAGTTTGCCACAGCTGGTGTATTAATCAAAACTTCGCGAGCAGCAATTCGACCACCATTAACTTTCGGAATAAGTTTTTGAGCGATAATACCTTTCAAAGAAAGAGAAAGTTGAATCCTGATTTGAACTTGTTGTTGGGGTGGAAAAACATCAATAATCCGATTGACAGCCTGAACGGCATCAAAGGTATGCAAGGTGGTGAGGACTAAATGACCAGTTTCAGCTAAAGTAATAGTTGAACTCATTGTTTCTAAATCTCTCATCTCGCCAACCATAATGACATTGGGATCTTGACGAACAATGTATTTAAGGGCACGCTGAAAAGAATTCATATCGGTGTCCAGTTCTCGTTGGACAATAATACTCTTTTTAGAATTAAAAATAAACTCAATCGGGTCTTCGAGAGTAATAATCCGACAAACTCTTTCCTGATTAATCAATTCAATCATCGCTGCTAAAGAGGTTGATTTACCGCAACCGGCTGGACCGGTAACGATAATTAAGCCACCACTTTCCCTGGCCAGACGATAAGCAATAGGAGGCATAGTAATTTCTTCCATTGTCGGAATGTGGGGCAAAATAATTCTCGCCGAAAGAGAAAGATTGCCTCTTTCCCAAAAAACAGAAATTCTGGCACGAATTAATTTACCTAAATTAAAAGAAAGGTCGGTTTCTTTATTTTCTAAAAGTCGTTTCCTCTGCTCTGGAGTAGTAAGACTTTCTACAACTTCTTGCATATCTTCTTGAGTAAGCATTGGCCATTTTTTTATACTATTTAAATTGCCATCAATGCGAAAAATTGGACAATGACCAACAACTAAATGAACATCGGAAGCGTTCATTGCCGCCGCCTCTTTAAAAATTTCTTCAATGTTTATGGCCATAAACTTAGGGTTGTTTTAATAAATTTTCAAAATGGTTTTATTTTCTTTCAACATATTGGCCAGTTTCGGTATTAACAATAACTTCATCACCAGTTTCAACAAAAAGGGGGGTTTCTATTTCTAAGCCGGTTTCTAGCTTAACGGTTTTTAATGTTTTGCCTTGAGCTGTGTCACCCCGCACCGCCGGTGAAGCCTCAATGACTTTCAAACTAACCTTCTGTGGTAATTCTAGCGCCACTGGCCGATCTTCAAAGTAGAGAATTAAAACCTCTAAACCTTCTTTCAAAAAATCTTTTTTTTTCTCTATTTGTTCTTCAGATAAAGAAATTTCCTCAAAATTTTCTAAATTCATGAAAGAAAAATTCTTTCCTTGGCGATAAAGGAAGGCGGCTTTTATTTTTCTTATCTCTGCCTCTTCAATTTTATCGCCGGCATTAAAAGTTTTCTCAATCGTTTTACCGGAAATCAAATTTTTCAAAGTTGTTCTAACGAAAGCTCGGCGCTGAGCCGTTCGCGCATGTTGTGAACGTAAAACAAGATATGGCTCGTTTTCTAATTTAATTACCGTGCCTTGTTTTTTTAATTCGTTAATATCCATCGTAATTTTATTTTTTAACAAATGGCAATAAAGCCATAATTCGTGCTCTTTTAATGGCTCGACTCAATTTTCTTTGATGTTTAGCGCAGGTCCTTCTTCTTTTTCGAGAGAGAATTCTCCCGTAAGGTGAAATAAAACGTCTAAGAGTCTCGACGTCTTTGTAATCAATTTCATCAATATGTTTCGTACAAAAATAACACTCTTTTTTGTTGTTCATAATAAAACAAAATAAACGAAAGTTTTTTTATTTTTTAGATTTAATTTAAAAGGGAACCTCTTCAACATTAATCTCTTCTTCTTCAGTAGTTAACGGTTCTTCTGGTGGCACTTCTTCTTCAACAACTTCTTCCATAGTTACACCGCGTGGCTTTGGACCAAGTTGAAGATTCTCAGCAACAATTTCCGTTCTTGTTCTTTTCGTTCCATCAGGAGCAGTCCAGTTTCTTGTCTCAATCCTGCCTTCAATAAAAACCATCTGTCCTTTGACTAAGTAATTTTGACAAATTTCCGCTAATCGCCCCCAGGTGATAATGTTATGAAATTCAGTTTTTTCTTTTTTTTCACCTGTCGGATCTTTCCAAACCCGACTTGTCGCGACGCCGAAGGTACAGACAGTTTGACCAGTTGGCGTTGTTCTTGATTCTGGTGCCCGCGTTAATCGACCGACAATAATGACTTTATTAACATTCATAGAAAAATTATTTAATTAATTTATTCTCGTCAGCTAAAATTTTTTCTATTTTTTCATCAAGTTTTTCTAAATCAACTTTCTCTGGCTGAACTGGTTTCTTTTGAATTTCTTCTGGTTTTTCTGGTTTTTCCGACCACTTTCTTACTTTAACAATTTGATATCTTAAAATTTCAGAAATGTTTTTTAATTTTTCTTCTAATTTCTTAATGAAATCTGACTTTAATTTAAAACCAAAGGCAAAATAATAGCCCCTTTTTTCATGCCGAATAGGATAGGCAAGTTTTTTTTCGCCAAAATCATTTTTATAAACAAGCGAGGCTTGAAAATCAAAAAGAATTTCTTCAATTTTTTTTACTAAAGAGGCAATTGATTCTGGAGAAAGATTTGAGGAAAAAAGACAGAGTAATTCGTACATATAAATTAATAGTCCTTGGTTATTAGTCTGTAGTTTTGGTTATTAGTTATTGGTTTAAAAACTATTAACTAAATAACTATAACCAATAACTAAAAACTAATGATTATTTTAGCAAATTTACAATCTTAGACAAATTGATTTTGAGGGTAACTATTGGTAGAATCTAAATATGATTAGTAATTTATATTTCTTTATTTTAGGTCGTTGGCCAACCTTGTCAAGCGCAGAAATTTGGCGTCAAACCGACCGTCAAGCCAATTTTTATAAGTTTTCTGACGAAGTTTTGGTTTTAAAAACTAAAGAAAAATTAGAAGTTGAGAACTTACAGAAAAAATTAGGTGGCACCATTAAGATTGGCCTTATTTTCTTTCGCGGTGATTTTGATTGGCTAAAATTTAATTTAGATATTTTTTTAAAAGAATTACCGCTTGAAAATCAAAAAAGGGTTTATTTTGGTTTTAGTCTCTATCAACTAGGACGAAAAATAAACCTCAAAAATTATCAAGCAAAAATTAAAAAATTAGCTTTGACTCTCAAGAGCAGATTAAAAGAAAAAAATATCTCCTCGCGTTGGGTTGAATCAAAAGAAAAGAACCTTTCTTCTGTAATTATCCAAAAAAATAGATTACTAACCCAGGGAAGAGAATTTGTTTTTTTGATTGATCGAAATGAAATTTTAATCGGCAAAACTTTAAGTTGCCAAAGTTTTGAGGAATATGAAAGGTCTGATTTTGGCCGGCCACAAAGGAAAATTGAAGAAGGAATGATGCCGCCAAAATTGGCAAAAATTATGATTAATCTAGCCCAAGTATCAGAAAACGGTGTAATCTTAGATCCGTTTTGTGGTTCAGGAACCATCCTCCAAGAAGCAATTTTAATGGGTTATCAAAATGTCATTGGCACGGATATTAGTGAAGAGGCAATAAAAAGAACACAAGAAAACATTAGGTGGCTTCTTGAAAGCTCAAAATTTGAAATTCAAAATTCAAAATTACAATTTATTAAAATTAAAAAATGTGATGTAAGGAATTTAAGCCAAGTTTTATCACCGAATTCAGTTGAGGCAATTGTCACTGAACCATATTTAGGACCGTTGAAAATTTCAAATGCCGTTCAAATTTCAAATTTAATTAATGAATTGTCTCAACTATATTGTACTGCTTTCCGGGAGTTTAAAAAAATTTTAAAAAAAGACGGCCGGATTGTTATCATTTTTCCAATTTTTAAAATAAATAGTAGATTAAATTTTCTGCCAATTTTAGATGAACTAAAAAAATCCGATTGGCAAATAATTAATCCTTTGCCAAAAGAATTAAGAAAAAAACCAATTATCCAATTAACTTGTCGTGGTTCAATAATTTATTGCCGACCGGACCAGAAAATTTTAAGAGAAATTTTTATTTTTCAGTTAAAATAAATAATGGGGCCAAAAATTACTAAAATTAGTCAACAAAAAAGAAATTCGCGGGTCAATATTTACCTTGACGGAAAATTCGCTTTTGGTTTATCAAAAAAAACATTAGCTGATTTTGATTTGTATAATGGTAAAGTAATTTCAAAAAAGGAAATAGAAAAAATTTTAGAAAAAGACCAAAGAGTTAAAGCTTTGGAAAAATCTTTTCGTTGGTTGGCTGTAAGACAAAGAAGTAGGAGAGAAATAGAGAAAAAACTCAAAGAAAAGGGCTTTACCAAAAAAGTCATTCAAAAAACTTTAAAAAAATTAAAGGATTTAGACTATTTAGATGACGAAAAATTTGCTCACGCCTGGCTGGAAGCAAGAAAATTGTCTGGTAAAGGAAAATTTATCATTCAAAAAGAATTAAAAGAAAAGGGCCTTAATGAGACATTAATCAAAAAAATTTTAGAAGAATATAAAAAAGAAGAAGAGATTGAGCACGGTCTTGAATTAGCAAAAAAGAAAATTAAAACTTATCAAAATTTAAAACCATTTGAACAAAAACAAAAACTGGCTCGTTATTTAGCCAGCCGTGGCTTCAGTTGGGAAAACATTTTCGAAATGATGAAAGAATTATTTAAAATTTAAAGAGTAGGCCCTGTCTATTTTCTTTTTTTTCTTCTAATTGATTGAAAACATTAATTTTACCATAAACACCATCATAGCCAGCAATTTTTTGTACTTTGCCCTGGCGCATTTTTAATATTCCTTCGACAATTTTTTCCGAAGCAATTTTGGCCAACTCTTTCTCTCCTAAGTCAAGAAGAATTTGAAACTCGCTACCGCCCTTCTCAATTAAATTTAAATATTCCTGTTCTATCGCTTTAGAATTTTTCTCTACGCCTAAAGACTCAGCAATAATTTCGCGCAATGGTACTAGACTTTTAAAAGGAATGACATTCTCTGGTATAAATCCTTCAGGTCGATCGGCTAATTTGTCAACTCGGTGCATGACGCCAATTGTTAATGGTTTGCCGCAGGCTGGACAGAAACCGCCTCTTTTTTTTGTTTCAGCTGGCGAAAAAGAAACTTGACAAAGACGATGACCATCGAAATGATATTTCCCTTCTTCAGGAAAAAATTCGATAGTATATTTTAAATGAGTAGGGTCTTTTTTCTTTAAAGTCTCAATAATTTTTTGGTAAGAAACTTCTGAAAATTCAAAAACCGTTGCCTCACGGCCAAGATTTTGAGGAGAGTGTGAATCTGAACAAGAAATTAAAGTAACTTGATCTAGTTTCGAAAGTCGCCAATTCATTGGCGGATCACTAGAAAGTCCAGTCTCAATGGCATAGATATACGGTCTTAATTCATCAAAACATTCTTCAAGAGAATCAAAACCAGATTTTGAACCAAAAATTGAGTACCAGGGCGTCCAAACATGGGCGGGGACAACTAAACCTCCGGCCGAGATTTCTAAGACCATTCTTAAAATTTCTTTAGCATCTAAACCTAACATCGGTCGGCCATCAGCTTTAAGATTAGCACTCCAAGAAAGTTGGGTGTTAAATTTTTCAACACTTTGAAAATCGGGAAAGAAAATAATCAGATGAATACGTCGAACAACACCTTTTTTAGTATAAATACAAGAAACTTCTGTCGTTAAAATAAAATAAACAGCTGAATCTTTGGTTGTTTTTAATCTAAAAAAGCCATTATCAAGTGGTTCTAATTTTTCTTTTAATTCTTTAAACCAAAGTGGGTGAGTGAAGTCGCCTGTGCCTAAAATTTGAATTCCTTTCCACCGTGCCCATTTTTCTAAATTTTCTAAATCCATTTGCTGGGAAGTAGCACGAGAGTATTTGGAATGAAGATGAAAATCAGCAATATAACGCATAAAAACAGTTTAAAATTCAAGTTTCAAAAGACAAAAATAAAAATTATAAAATAATATCCAAGATTAATTATAACAGAAAACAAAAGAAGAAAAATCTAATTTTGATAAATTTAATAAAACAAAAATCCTCTTGGCAGTGGCCTACTTTCACCTCCGGCGAACCGGAGATTATCATCGGCGCTGAAGGGCTTAACTACCGAGTTCGGAATGGGATCGGGTGTTTCCCCTTCGCTCAAACCACCAAGAAGATTTTATGAATTGAAAAAATTAAAAATTAAAAAAATAAAAATTTTATCATCATAAGGGCTTGTATGGATCCTGATTGAAAATGACCGATTAGTACGGCTTGGCTCAATCCGTTACCGGACTTACACCTGCCGCCTATCAACCTGATCATCTCTCAGGGGTCTATGAAACCTAATCTTGGGAACGGCTTCACGCTTAGATGCTTTCAGCGTTTATCCGTGCCGAACGTGGCTACCCAGCAATGCTCTTGGCAGAACAGCTGGTACACCAGAGGTTCGTTAGTCCTGGTCCTCTCGTACTAAGGACTAGCTCCCTCAAGTTTCAACGCCTCCGACAGATAGGAGACCGAACTGTCTTACGACGTTCTGAACCCAGCTCACGTATCGCTTTAACTGGCGAACAGCCAGACCCTTGGGACCTTCTCCAGCCCCAGGATGCGATGAGCCGACATCGAGGTGCCGAACCGGGCCGTCGATAGGGACTCTCGGGCCCGACGAGCCTGTTATCCCCGGAGTAGCTTTTATCCGTTGATCTTTGCGCCGCCTATAAGGACGCATCGGTTCACTAAGTTCGAGTTTCCTCTCTGCGCGGCACGTACGCCTTGCAGTTAAGCCGGCTTATGCCTTTGCACTATCAGAGCGATTTCCATCCGCTCCTAGCCGACCTTATAAACGCCTCCGTTACCTTTTAGGAGGCATCCGCCCCAGATAAACTACCCACCAGACAGTGTCCCCTGCTAAAGCAGGGTTAGAATTAGAGTTAAATCAGGGTGGTGTCTCATTGGCGTCCTGTTTTAACAACAGAACTCCCACCTACGCTCAACAGATTTAACCGTAATTCAATGTCAAGTTGTAGTAAAGCTTCACGGGGTCTTTTCGTCTAGTCGGAGGTAACCCGCGTCTTCACGGGTCTCGCAATTTCGCTGAGTCCCTCGTTGAGACAGTTCTCACGTCGTTATGCCATTCGTGCAGGCCGGAACTCACCCGGCAAGGGATTACGCTACCATAGGACGGTTATAGTTACCGCCGGCGTTCATCAGGGCTTAGGTTCAAAGCTCCCCTCACAAAAGTGAGGTTCACCTCTCCCCTTAACCTT
>JAOACJ010000005.1 GCA_026417895.1 Patescibacteria group bacterium
ATCATTTCTCTTTATTTCTGTATCTTTTTTTTAAATCTGCTAAAATAAAAAGATGTTCAAAAAAATAATCAAAAAATTTTTACCCAAAAGTTTTTTACTTTTTTATCACAAAGTATTAGCTGTTTTGGCGGCGTTCTTTTATGGCTGGCCAAGTCGAAAAATGATTGTCATTGGTGTGACTGGCACGGCCGGCAAATCAACAGTCGTAAATTTAATTGGTCGGATTTTAGAAGAAGCAGGCTTTAAAATTGGCTGGACAACGACGATGAATTTTAAAATTGCGGAAAAAGAGTGGTTAAACAAAACAAAAATGACGATGCTTGGTCGTTTTGCTCTACAAAAATTTCTTAAGAAAATGGTTCAAGCCGGCTGTCAATATGCTATTATTGAAACTTCTTCAGAAGGTATTTTACAGTCTCGACATTTAGGTATTGAATATGATCTGGCTGTTTTTACCTGTCTTCATCCAGAACATATCGAAGCCCACGGTGGTTTTGAAAATTATAAAAAAACTAAAGGAAAACTATTTGCCGGATTGACAAAAAAAAGGAGAAAAATTATTAATGGCCAGAAAATTAAAAAAACCATCATCGTTAACTTAGACGATGAAAATGCGACTTATTTTCTTTCCTTTAAAGCCGATGAATACTATGGTTACCATCTCAAGTCTCAAATCTCAAGTCTCAAAATAGCAAATCAAAATTTAAAAATTATTCAAGCGGAGAATATAAAATCAGATACAAACGGATCAAAATTCACCATTCAAGACTCAGAATTCCAGATTCATTTATTAGGCGAATTTAATATTTATAATGCTTTGGCGGCAGTGAGCGTTGGTTTATCACAAGGTGTTTCTTTAGAAATAGCAAAAAGGGCACTAGGGAAAATCAAAACCTTGCCTGGTCGGATGGAAATAGTTATTGATCGCCCCTTTAAAGTCATTGTTGATTATGCTCATACACCAAAAGAATTAGAAAATGTTTATCAACTGATTAGTTCAAAGTTAAAAATTAAAAATTCAAAATTAATTTGCGTTCTTGGCTCAGCTGGGGGCGGTCGAGACAAATGGAAAAGGCCAGTCTTAGGCAAGACGGCGGCTAAATATTGTGATGAAATTATTTTGACCAATGAAGACCCATATGACGAAAATCCTGCTACTATTATTGATGAAATCGAAGCAGGATTTTCGCAAATTCCAAATTCCAAATTCCAAATTCCAAAATATGAAAAAATCTTAGACCGAAAAGAAGCAATTAGAAAAGCACTTTCTTTGGCAAAAGAAAATGACATCGTCATTATTACTGGTAAAGGTTGTGAGCCGTGGCTGTGTCTTGCTCGAGGTAAAAAAATTCCTTGGGACGATCGTCAGATAGTTAAAGAAGAGTGCCAAAAATTATCCACAGATTAATGATTGACAATTATTTTTATCTTTTTTAAAATCTAACTATCCTAATAAGGTAAGGAATTGAAGATCCTTACTTGGCCAAATTTTGGCTTTAATAAAAGAAAAAATTGAGAGACACTTTTTCTAATTTTCATTAAAGGCCGAGCCTCTTTTTTTAAGAGGTTTTTAGCCTTTTTAAAATATGCGGAAAACATTTAAAAAAACTCAAGAACTTTATCCCAATTTTGATTTAATTGAAATTCAAAAAAAATCTTATCAGTGGTTTCTCAAAGAGGGAATTGGCGAGGTTTTAAAAGAAAGTTCTAATATTCAGGATTATCGTGGTCGTGATTTAGAACTCCATTTTATCGATTATTATCTTGAAGAGCCAAAATTCGATGAAATCACGACCAAAGAAAGAAATCTCACCTATGAGGCTGCTTTAAAAGTAAGGGCTAAATTAATTAATAAAAAAACTGGTAAAAAAATTGAACAGGAAATCTATTTAGGCGATATTCCTCTTATGACCGAAAGAGGAACTTTTATTATTAATGGTATTGAAAGGGTGGTTGTTAATCAACTTATCCGTTCGCCCGGAGTTTTTTTTACGGCTGACGAGTTGGCTGGTCGGAATTATTATCGAGCTCTTATTATTCCTGATCGTGGGGCTTGGCTGGAAATCGAAACTTCTTATGACCATACTTTATGGGTGAGAATAAATCGCCAGCGCAAGGTTATTGCCACTGCTTTCTTAAGAATTTTCGGCTTCAATACTAAGGAAGAAATTCTTAATGCATTTTTCCCTTCGACTCAAGAGATTAATGAAGAAGAAAAAAAATATCTAGAAAATACTTTAAAAAAAGACCCAGCCTTTTCTGAGGAGGAAGGAATTTTAGAAGTCTATCGAAAAATTAGACCAAGTGAATTTGTCACCATTGATAGTGCTCGCCATTTAATTCAGAATATGTTTTTTAATCCGGATCGATATAATTTAGGACGCGCTGGTCGTTATAAAATTAATCAGCGTCTAAATTTGAAATATCAGCTGCCACCAGAGAAGCTTCAAGTTTTACAAAAAGAAGATATTAAAAAAATTATCCAAGAAGTGATTCGGTTAAACGTCAGCCAGGCTCAGCCAGATGACATTGATCATCTAGGTAATCGAAGAATTAGAGCCGTTGGCGAACTAGTTCAGTCACGCATGAGGGTGGGGTTGATGCGTATGAGAAGGATTGTTAAAGACCGAATGAGTACTCTTGACACAGCAACCCTCACGCCCGCCCAACTAGTTAACCCTCAACCCGTTATCAGTGTCATTCGAGAGTTTTTTATGCTTTCTCAACTCTCACAGTTTATGGATCAAACCAATCCTTTAGCTGAGTTAGAGCACAAAAGAAGATTAACAATGGTTGGTCCTGGCGGCTTATCTCGCGAAAGGGCTGGTTTTGAAGTGAGAGACGTTCATCAAACTTATTATGGTCGTATCTGTCCGATCGCTACCCCGGAAGGTCAAAACGTTGGTCTGGTTGGCCATTTTGCTTGTTATGCTCGGCTTAATCCCTATGGTTTCTTAGAGACGCCTTATCGGAAAGTGGTCAAAATAGGAAAAAAAATGAAAGTGACTGATGAAATTATCTGGTTGGATGCTTTTGAAGAAGAAAAATATAATATTGCTCCAGCCTCCATACCCCTTGATGAGGCTGGTTTTATTATTCCCAAAACAAGAATTGAGGCAAGAATCAAGGGCGAACCAGGTTTTGCTCTACCTGAACAAATTGATTTGGTTGATATTGCTTGTCAACAAATTATTAGTTTGGGAACGGCCCTGATTCCTTTTTTAGAACATGATGATGCGGTTAGAGCTTTAATGGGGACAAATATGCAACGTCAGGCAGTGCCATTAATTTCGCCGGAAGCACCTTTAATTGGTACCGGCCTTGAAGAAAAAGTGGCTCGAGATTCTGGTTATTTGGTCGTAGCGGAAGAAGATGGGGAAATTGTTGAGAGCGATGCTGGTCATCTTAAATTGAAATCGAGAAAAAAAACATTAACTTACCAAGCAAACAAATTTATTCGTTCTAATGCCAATACTTGTCTCAATCAAAGGATTTTAGTAGAAAAGGGACAAAAAGTTAAAAAGGGCGATGTCTTAATTGATGGTCCGGCCATGGAAAAAGGTGAATTAGCTTTAGGGCGAAATGTTTTGGTTGCTTTTATGCCTTGGGAGGGAGGGAACTATCAGGACGCAATTTTAATTTCTTCTCGTTTAGTCAAAGAGGATGTTTTTTCTTCTATTCATATTAGTGAACATCTGGTTGAGGTTAGAGAAACGAAATTAGGACCAGAAGTGATTACTCGCGACATTCCCAATGTTAGCGAGATGAAATTAAAAGAATTAGATTCTGAAGGAATTATTCGGATTGGTGCTGAGGTGAAGTCAGGCGATATTTTAGTCGGTAAAATTACACCGAAAGGTGAAACTGAGCTTTCAACCGAGGAAAAATTACTCCGCGCTATTTTTGGAGAAAAGGCTAAAGATGTTCGAGACACCTCACTTTATTTAGAACATGGTGAACACGGAAAAGTTATTGAGATTAAAACTTTTTCTCGGGAACAGGGCGATAAACTACCATCGCGGGTTTTAAAGACTATTTATATTTCCGTGGCTGATTTGAGAAAAATCCAGCCTGGTGATAAATTGGCCAATCGTCATGGTAATAAAGGTGTTGTTTCTAAAATTATTCCCGAAGAAGATATGCCCTTTTTAGAGGATGGCACGCCCATTGATATTATTTTAAATCCCTTAGGGATTGTTTCTAGAATGAATATCGGCCAGATTTTAGAGACTCATTTAGGAATGGCAGCAAAGACCTTGGGTTATCAAGCAGCTATCCCTTCTTTAAATGGTCCTCGAAATGAAGAAATAAAAAAAGAATTAGCCAAAATCAATTTTCCTCTTTCCGGTAAAGTCAAGCTTTATGACGGAAGAACCGGTCAGCCATTTGCTAACGAGATTACTGTTGGTTATATGTATATGATGAAGTTAAATCATTTGGTGGAAGATAAAATTCACCAACGTTCAATTGGTCCTTATTCTCTCATTACTCAACAACCTTTAGGTGGTAAAGCCCAACGTGGTGGTCAAAGATTTGGCGAAATGGAAGTTTGGGCTCTCGAAGCACATGGAGCAGCTTATACTCTTCAAGAGATGTTGACCATCAAATCTGATGACGTGACTGGCCGGACGAGGGCTTATAGCTCAATTATTAAGGGTGAAAAAATTCAAGATGTTTATCTGCCAGAATCTTTTCAGATTTTAATTCGCGAATTAAAAGCCCTTGGTTTAGGTGTTGAATTAATTAAAGATAAATCGTTGCAGAGAGACAAATCAACCAAAATTGGAGAAAAAAATTCTTAACTAATAACTCAAAAATATGCCTGCCCCTGTTTTTACTAAAACTTTAACCTTAAATGAAGATAAAGAAAAAATACCTCTTTTTCAAGCCATTCGTTTAAAACTTGCTTCACCTGAGGAAATACTTTCTTGGAGTTATGGTGAGGTGACTAAACCAGAAACGATTAATTATCGGACTCAAAAACCAGAAAGAGAAGGACTTTTTTGTGAAAAAATTTTTGGTCCAGTCAAAGATTTTGAGTGTGCTTGCGGTAAATATAAAAAACTTCGCTATCGGGGAATTATTTGTGATCGCTGTGGTGTCGAAGTAACAACGTCAAAAGTTCGACGAGAAAGAATGGGTCATATTAAATTAGTGGCTCCCGTTGTTCATATTTGGTTTCTGAGAGGTGTACCCTCAAAAATCGGCGTTCTTTTAGACCTTTCTGTCCAGACCTTAGAGAAAGTCGTTTATTTTGCCAATTTTATTATTACTAAAGTTGATGAAGAAATTAAAAAGAACACCCTCGAACAATTAGAAGAGGAATATAAAAATAAAAGAAAAGCTCTTAAGAAAGAAATTAAAGACAAAAAGACATTAGAAATAAAATTAAAAGATCTTCAGGAAAATTATTTCCTTAAAAAAAGAGAAATTGAAGAGATAAAAATAAAAAGAATTTTGTCAGAAAAAGAATATCATGACCTTTCCTTGCATTATGGTTATTTTTTTGAAGCTGGCATTGGCGCGGAAGCCATTTTGACTCTTTTAGAAAACCTTGACCTTAAAAAGGCCAGTCAAGAAATTGAACTGGAAATAAAAAAGACAACCAACCCTGCTCGTCAGAAAAAACTTCTTTTAAGATTTAAGTTAATTCGAAATTTAATCGCCAATAAAATTAAGCCCGATTGGATGGTTTTAAGGGTTCTGCCGGTTATTCCTCCCGAGCTTCGGCCGATGGTTCAGCTTGACGGTGAACGTTTTGCCTCCGCCGATCTAAATGATTTATATCGGCGCATTATCAATCGTAATAATCGTTTGAAAAAATTGATCGAATTAAGGGCCCCTGAGGTCATCTGTCGAAACGAAAAAAGAATGCTACAAGAAGCAGTTGACGCTTTAATTGATAACGAAATGAGAAAAACGAAAGCAATGGTAACGGGGGCGCAAAAAAGACCACTGAAATCCTTAGCTGATATCCTGCGAGGTAAACAAGGAAGATTTCGCCATAATCTTTTAGGAAAGAGAGTTGACTATTCTGGTCGGAGCGTTATTGTTGTTGGTCCGGAATTAAAACTCGATGAATGTGGTTTGCCAAAAACAATGGCTCTTGAGCTTTATAAACCTTTTGTCATTAGCGAACTAATCAAAAGAGGTTTTGTTTATAATGTCAAAAGTGCCTCGCGTCTGGTTGAAGAAGGAACGAAGGAGGTTTGGGATATTTTAGAAGAGATTACAAAAAACTCTTATGTTTTATTGAACCGAGCACCAACTCTTCATCGTCTAGGGATTTTAGCTTTTCGCCCTATCCTTATTGAAGATAAAGCGATTAAAATCCACCCCCTTGTTTGTCCAGGTTTTAATGCCGACTTTGATGGTGATCAAATGGCCGTACACCTACCTTTAACAGAAAAAGCTCAAGCCGAAGCAAAAAATATTATGGCCGCAAGTAAAAATCTTTTTAAACCGGCAACTGGCGATCCGATCGTTACCCCCATTCATGATATTGTCTTAGGAGTTTATTGTCTTTCTTTGATAAAAAAAACACCAGCCCCCCAGGTAAAAGAAAATAAAATATTTTCTTGTCCAGAAGAAGCAATTTTGGCTTTTGAACTTGGTAAAATTGAACTACAAGAACCAATCAAAGTGAAAATTGATAACTCTTTAGTTGAGGTTTCAGTTGGTCGTCTCATTTTATGGCAAACCTTCCCTCCAGGTCTCTACTCTCTTGACCAAACCGTTGATCAAAAAACCCTTCGGCTTCTCATTAATCAATGTTTAGAAATTTATGGTCCAGAAATAACAGTTAAATTTTTAGATGATTTAAAAGAAATTTCTTTAAAATACCTGACTTCAAATGGTCTCTCTTGGGGTATGGATGATTTACCTGAATTGCCAGCAAAAAAAGAAATTTTTAAAAAAGCTGAAGAAGAAATCGAACAGATTCAGAAAGAATACGAAGAGGGGCTTTTAACTGAAGACGAAAGATATCTTAAGGCGATTGAGGTTTGGACGAAAGTCAGAGACGAAATTGCTACTCTTTCTAAAAACCTTATTTCTTCTTCTGATAATCCAATTTTTTTCATGATTGACTCTGGTGCTCGTGGTTCTTGGAGTCAGGTAACCCAAATGTTGGGTATGAAAGGTTTAGTTTCCTCGCCAACCGGTAAAATTATTGAGTTACCAGTCAAAAGTAGTTTTCAAGAAGGTTTCAATATTCTTGAATTTTTTATTTCCACCCACGGGGCAAGAAAAGGTGTTTCTGATACAGCGTTACGCACTGCCAGCGCTGGCTATTTAACAAGAAGAATGGTTGACGTGGCTCAAGAGATATTTATTCAGGAAGAAGATTGTGGCGACAAAGACGGGATTGTTCTGACTAAAGAAGAGTCAGAAGAAATGGGTGAAAGTTTAGCCAATCGAATTTTTGGTCGAGTTGTTTTAGAAGATATTTATCAACCAAAAACAAAAAAAATCATTGTTAAGAAAGGCGACTTTGTGACCTATGATAAAGTCAAAGAGATAGAAAAAATTAATTTAGAAAAAATAAGGATTAGATCGATTCTTACCTGTCGGACTCGTCGTGGTCTTTGCGTTAAATGTTATGGTTATGATCTCGGTCATCATCAGCCCGTTGCCTTAGGAACAGCCGTTGGCGTTATTGCTGCTCAATCCATTGGCGAACCTGGTACTCAATTGACCCTTCGCACTTTTCACACCGGCGGAATTGCTGGTCGAGATATTACTCAGGGTTTGCCTCGTGTTGAAGAATTATTTGAAGCTCGACCACCAAAAAGAAAAGCGATTTTAGCCAAAACCGATGCTCAGGTTGAAAAGGTTGAAGGTGAAAAAGAAAAGAAAATTACTTTAAGATATCTTAATCAAGAAAACAAAGAAGAGAGAGAAGTGATTAACATCCCTTCTAATTATCTTGTTTGGGTTAAAGAAGGTCAATCAGTCAAAAAAGGAGATCCTTTAACTGATGGTGATTTTAATCTTCATGAGTATTATTATTTGAAAGACAAAGAAGCTGTACAAAAATATATTCTTAAAGAGGTTCAATATATTTATTCTTCCCAAGGGCAAAAATTGAATGATAAACATATTGAAATAATCATTAGACAAATGTTTTCTCGAGTTTTAGTTAAAGAAAGCGGCGAAACCGATCTTTTACCTGGCGAAATTTTGCCTCGGGCTTATGTCGAAGAGGTCAACGAAAAGATTGTCAAAGAAGGCAAAAAACCAGCAGAGGTTAAAGAACTTTTATTAGGCATCACTCGAGTCTCTCTTTCCACTGATAGTTTTCTAGCCGCCGCCTCGTTTCAGGAAACATCGCGTGTTCTGATTAACGCCGCTATTACCGGACGCGTCGACAGACTTCATGGTTTAAAAGAAAATGTGATTATTGGTCGTTTAATTCCAGTGGGCACCGGTTTTAATTTTAGAAAAGAGATTGAGAAAAAATAAATATTTTATATTCTATTTTATTTTTTACAAAAAAGTAATTATGTCTCTCCATCTTTGGATTTTAATTGTTCTCATTTTTTTGTTGATTTTTTGGTTGGTTAGTATTTTTAATTCTTTAGTAGTGGCGAGAAATCGAGTTGATGAAGCTTGGTCGGATATCGAAATTCAATTAAAGAGACGCTATGATTTAATTCCCAATTTAGTGGAAACAGTAAAGGGCTATGCTGGTCACGAACGAGAATTATTTCAAAAAATAACCGAGGCAAGAAGCCAAGCTTTGGCTGCCAAAACAATTAGAGAACATGCTGAGGCAGAAAATTTTTTAAGTTCAACTTTAAAAACTCTTTTTGCCGTGGCTGAAAATTATCCCGATTTAAAAGCCAGCCAAAATTTCCTAGAACTTCAGCGAGAGCTAACCGATACTGAAGACAAAATTCAAGCCGCCCGGAGGTTTTATAACAGCAACGTCAGAGACTTCAATACTAAAATTCAAATTTTCCCGAATAACCTGGTGGCTGGTTGGTTGAAGTTTACCCCTCGTGAATTTTTTGAAATAGATGAAGAAGAAAAAGAGCCAATAAAAGTTAAGTTTTAAAATTTGATATTTATTTTAAATTCGTGTTTTGAAGTTTTGAATTTTAGTTTTATGACTCTCTATACTCACATTTCTTCTAATCTTCGCAAAACTTGGCTTCTGATAAGCCTCTTTTTTCTCTTTATCATTGCTTTAGGTTGGCTTTTTGCTTATCTTTATCAATCTCAAGAAATTTTGATTTTCGCTATTATTTTTAGTTTTTTGATGAATTTTCTATCCTATTGGTTTTCTGATAAAATAGTCTTAACTCTTAGTCGGGCTAAAGAAATTAAAAAAAGTGAAGCACCAGAGCTTTATCGTTTGGTAGAAAACTTGTCTATTACAGCCGGTTTACCCTTACCTAAAATTTATATTATTGATGAAGCCGCACCTAATGCCTTTGCCACCGGTCGGGATAAAAATCATGCTGTTATTGCTGTGACGCGCGGCCTTTTAGAAAAATTAGAAAAAGTTGAATTAGAAGGAGTCTTGGCTCATGAGCTGGCTCATATTGGCAATCGTGATATGTTTTTACAAACTATCGTTGTTGTTTTAGCCGGGATAATTGCTATGCTTTCTCATCTGTTTCTACGAATGAATTTTCTCAGTGGTTTAACAAGAAGAAGAGATAATCGACAATCTGGTTATCTGGGATTAATTTTATTTATTTTATTCGTTATTGCTGTTATTTTAGCGCCAATCGCCGCCACCCTCATTCGTTTAGCCATTTCCCGGAAAAGAGAATTTTTAGCCGACGCCTCAGGGGTGATGTTAACTCGTTATCCTGAAGGCCTAGCCCGAGCTTTAGAAAAAATTTCTGCCGATCAAACACCTCTAAGAGTTGCGCACGAAGCAACGGCTCATTTATATATTACTAACCCTTTCAAAGGTAAGCAGGCTATTGATTGGCTGACGAAATTGTTTTCTACTCATCCGCCGGTAGAAGAAAGGATTAAAGTTTTGCGGGCAATGAACCTTTAAATTTTAAGGCTTAAATTTTGATTCATCCATTATTGTCGAAGAGTTATATTTATATCAATGTGTTAACACGATAATATAGAGGAAGATAAAAATGGTAAACAAAAAAAGCAAAAATAATGAAGTCTTATCAAAATAGAAAAAGGCCCAACTTTAACCAAAAAGCGGTGTCGGGGTGATAAATGATACGAATTGAAGGATAGTGGAGGAGAGAGATTTTTCTTCGCCCAAGAGGCGAAGGGCACTATCACTCCAATCCGATTACCACGACCGGCACCGCTCTTTAGAGAAAATTTATTTTAAATTTTCTAAAATTGTTTTTAAGATTTGAACAATAATTTCTTCTTTTAATTGCCATCTTTCACCTTCAGCTAAATTGATTTTTTTCGTAATCGTTTTTCCATCTTTGAATTTTAAAGCGAAGAAGACTTCACCGGGTAGAGAAAATTCTTGATTCTTTGGATCAACCCTTGATAAACTCCCCGTAACACCTATGGCTAAATCGGCCCGGACGGCCCTTTTTAAACCGGCCTCAGCCATAGCCTCAGCGGTTTCTAAAGAATAAACTGAATATTTCTCAATAATTTCTTTTGGCACACCCAAAGCCATTTTTGCCTCGTTAGAATAAGTGATAAAAGATTCTTTCATTACTTCTGAAGCACCTGCCACATTCGTTAAACTATTAGCTAAACCACCGCCAGTACAAGATTCAACAGCTGTGAGGTATAACCCCCTTTCTTTTAATTTTTCCACTACCTCTTTACTTAAAGACAGAGAATCTTCTCTTTTTTCTTTCATATTATCTGGTTAAATTATCTCAAATTTTTTCAATTTTATCAAGATTTTAATCGATTTTTTTATTTTTTAATGAATAAAGGAAATTTTTATCTCCTCTTTCAAAACCACTAAAATTCTAATGATTTTGAAAGAAGAGAGG